>NZ_JBFUBE010000004.1:0-269931 GCF_056405915.1 Flavobacterium sp. P1_E4 | reverse complement strand
GAAGAGCGTAAATCATGACTCACAATAGAAAATAATTGATCCTTGGTGGCATTGAGCTCGTCCAGTTTTTCTTTTTGGGTAAGGATTATTTTTGCATTTTTTACTTTTTGAGCATACGCATAAACACCACCTATAAAAAGCAATAACATACCCAGTGCAGAAAAAAACATGGTATTACGTTGTGTGTCTTTTAGTTTATTCTCTACTTTAAGTACTGATATTTGTTTTTGTTTTTGTGCTACGGCATATTTTTTTTCGAAGTCTGCGAGTGCCCAAACTTTGTTTTGGTTGTTGAGAGAGTCTTTCCATTGTTCTGATTCTTTTCTATAGACTAAGGCTTGTTTGTAGTTACCTCTGTTTTCTTCGACAACTGCCATATTTAATGAAGCATTTTTTTTTCTCCCATAATCATTTGTTTTTCTTGATAAAATATAGGCTTTTTCAAAATAAGGAATGGCTTGTGAATCTTTGTATTGTAGATAATATAAATTAGCAATATCCATATATAATGAAATCAAAGATGCTGTTTTTTTTTCTTTTTCTTGTAATTCAAGACTTTTAAAAAAATATTCTTCGGCTTTAGGAAATTGATTAAGATGCAAATAACAAACACCTAAATTTTGATAAATGATACTTGTTTCGTATTCCTTTATGTTTGGGACTGAAATCTTTTCAACCTCTTTAAAGTAATAAATTGCTTTGTTAAATTCTTTTAATTCTAATAAAATTTCTCCTAAATCTTTATTGACTAGTGAATAGAATATGAATTTTTTATTGACTAAATTTAACTCCGATTTAGCTTCTTTGAATAGTTTTTTTTCTCTAAAACAACTTCCTCTAAAATAATGACAATAATCAACGAGTTCTTTGTTACTACTAGAACTCAATTGTTTCATGGAATAAACTAAAGTTGAATCATAGTCATGTTTAATGAAAAAGGTCTGTGCCTTATTGAAGTTGAGCTCATTTCTAAATTCCGTAGCTTTTTTCTGAAGTGTTTTGCTGAAAAAAGTATTAGGCAATTGCTCTTGGGAAAAAAGAAATAAAGGGTTGATTAAATATAATGAAAATAGAAATAGTTTGAATTTGGTCATTTCAAATAATTTGTTAGTTTTAATCTATTGCTATTTAATAAAATACATCGTTTAATTAATGTTTAGAGAATCAAACGATGTAAAAAGTGTTTCTTTGTAAGTAATTTAAATTCTATAATTAATGACCTACATCTGTTACAGTCCCTCTAGAAGTTTCAGGATCAACATCTCTTAGGTAAGAAGTAACAGTAGAGATGTATCCAACACCTTCAGAAGTATAGTCTAATTCTATGTACCAAACATCTAAACTTTTTGGAGCTTCTTCTGAAAAATCGTAATCAAAATACAACTGTAAGGAACCGCCAAGTACTATGGGATCAGCTTCTACAAAAGGTTGTACTGTGTTTGCTGAGTCTATGTATAAGGTAGCTCTTATTTTTAAGGTTAAAACGTTGTTGGCATCAGTATATAATTTTGCCGAAATAAAAGGGGCTACTGGGTATTCAACATTTCCTGTTTGTTCGAATGTAAATGGAACGCTGTTAATTTTTGTAACTTGAATAATAGGATAGGCCATACTTGTTTTTTTATAGGTTAATAGTTATTAAATTTTCGGGTTAAAGATATTTTTTTTCTTTGGATAAAATGTAAAATTTTTATTGTTTTTTGTGTTTTGTTTATAGTATTCGTTTGATAATGTGTTAAATAGTGTTTTTTTTTATTTATGGTTATAGTTTAATGCTATTATTTAATGTCATTGGGTTAAGAAGTAAGGGTTGATTCAAATAGAATTGTTGAACTACTCGTAGAGGTCTTTTATTGGAGAAAAAGTCTTTTAATGATGTTTCAAGTATAAATTACTCAAAAAAATAATTAATGCCCTATGATACATTATGATTTTAATAATGAGAAATAGGGCAGAAATAAGATGTTAATGCAGTATGTTTTGATAATTAAAAAAAGCTTATCGCATCAGTAAAGGTGATGAATGAGCTAAAAGTAAATTTAAAGTTTATAAGTTATACCAGATTGAATTGATAAGCTGTAAGGTTTTTGAGTATTGTCCTCATTTAACATTGTTAGATAATATTTAAAAGAAGGGTTTAAATCTATTTGTATTTTTTCGGTTAATTTATATCCAAATCCTATACCTAAATTATATGAAAGACACGATTTTGAGACATTTTTGGCGTCTCCAATGTTTATTTTGTTTGTGCTGTTTGATGAAAGATAAAGGTTGTTTTCGTCTAATACCATCAGACTAAATCCGGTAAAGATGTCAATAGTTATAGGATTGTCATCTTTTTTTATAGCGTAATTAAATTCTAATGGCATTTCGTAATATGATAATTTAAGATCTAAATCAACCTGGTTTGAATTTTCGAATGTGTCAGTAATGATGTTATTGATGTAATTGGTAGGTAATTGGTTTTTGTTTAATCTAGATGATATTTTTAAATTAATTTTTGAAAATCCAGCTCGAAATCCTAATTTACTGTGCATGGTTTTGAAATAAAAACCATAATTAGATATGATAGGGTGACTTTGGGATATGTTAGGAATTCTAGAATCAATCATTGTTTGGTTTGATAATGAGCCAAAAATTGAGGGACCGTAAAATGCAGAAATAAAATATTCTTGCTCGGTTTTTTTCGGAGTAATATGATTATTTTTTTTGGGTTCTCGTTTTAAAGCTGGTTTTTTCTTTGATTTTGAAACAATTGTGTCTGTTTTGATTGCGTTTGTTTTTTCTATTGTTGATTCTGGTTTGGTATCTATATCTCTTTTAAGAATTTGTGCAATATTATTTTTAATAGTATCGGTTGCTTTATTGTTGAATTTAATAGGTTTTTTGTCGGTTGCTTTGTCATTGGTTTTAATAGGTTTTTTATTGGTTGCTTTATTGGTTGCTTTATTGGTTGCTTTATTGGTTGCTTTATTGGTTGCTTTATTGGTTGCTTTATTGGTTGCTTTATTGGTTGCTTTATTGCTGATTTTAATAGGTTTTTTATAGGATTTATTTAATGATATTTTATTTGGTTTTGATGTGTTTTTATTACTTTTTTTGATGATAGTTTTATTTTTTAGTATAATTATTTTGTATTTTTTGACAACTTCATATTCAGTATAATTTTCGGTATTTGCTATGAGTGTAGTTGATTCTTTGATTAGTTTTATATTTTGATGGTTATATACTGTTATAGGTTTGGTTGTTTGTTTTTCTTTTTTACTGAATTATTTTTTAAAGAGTCTGATTTTGAAATCGTATTTTGTGTATTTGTGTCCTCTGTATTTATTTGACTTTGTTGTGATTTTCTATTTTTATCAGATTGGAATTGATTAGAAATTAATAAAACTGAAAATATACCTACAGACATTAAAATAGGAATTAACCAGAATAGAATTCTTTTTTTTCTTTTTTTATTTAAATCAGACTCAATTATTGACCATAAATCATCACTTGGCATTTTTTCCAAATTTGTTAATTTATTTCTGAATGCTTCTCCTATTTCAGTTTTATTTTGCATTGTTTTCGTAATTATAGAGTGCTTTTTTTGATTCTATTTTGTTCTTTAAAATTTGTTTTGCCCTATGAAGATTTGATTTTGACGTGTTTTCGGTTATTGATAACATAGTCGCAATTTCTTGATGTGAATAATCGTCTAGTTCATATAAATTAAAAACTAATCTGTATTGATGAGGTAATTCTTGAATTAAGGATAGGATATAATCAAGCGAGAAATCTATTTCATCTTCGTTTACAGTAGTATCTTGCAGGAAGTCATTATTTATTGTGGTTAATAAGCAAGATTTTTTATATCTATCGATAGCTTTGTTGATTGTTATTCTTTTTATCCAACCTTCAAAGCTTCCTTTTCCTTTAAATTTTTTTATATTGGTGAATATTTCAATGAATGCATCATGAAGATTATCTTCGGCTTCTGAGTTATTATGACAATACTTTAAACTTAAGGCGAAAAGAATTTTGTTGTATAAGAGGTAGAGTTCTTCTTGAGATTTTCTATTTTGCTTGATACAGCCTTTTATTAGTTGATCTAGATTCAAATATTTTTTTTTATCAGTTCTTAAATGTAATAATAAATTTTCAGGTTGAGTTTGGATATTCGGAATCTAATTTTTTAAAGAATATAGTTTTTTCATAATCATTATGACTTAGTTTCTTAATAGTCTATGATTGGTCAAAAAGGTTGCGTTGAATATGTCAAAAAACGAAAAACCCCGTTTCATGTGAATGAAATGGGGTTTTCTTTATAAATAAACCTTTAGTAAACTAAGATTGGATTACTCTTTTTTCTCCTCACGTGGAGGTCTTTGTAAAAGTGCTTTTCTAGATACTTTTTCTTTTCTAGTTTTTGGATCAACACCAAGGTATTTCACCATAAATACATCTCCCATGTTGACTACATCGGTAACGTTTTCTGTACGTTCCCAAGCTAGTTCAGATACGTGAAGTAATACTTCATTTCCTGGAGCGGCAGTATATTCTACAACTGCACCAAAATCAAGCATTTTGATTACTTTAACTTCGTATGCTTCTCCCATTTGTGGTTTGAAAGTGATAGATTGGATTTTTGCCAATACCGCTTCAATTCCAGCAGGATCTGTACCCAAAATTTCGATAACACCTTCTTCGTTTACTTCGTTGATTACGATAGTAGTTCCAGTAGCTTTTTGTAATTCTTGAATTACTTTTCCACCAGGTCCGATTAATGCACCGATAAAGTTTCCAGGAATAGTTCTGGTGATGATTTTAGGAGAGTGTGCTTTAACATCTGCATTTGGTTTTGCAAGAGTTTCAAGTAATTTTCCTAAAATATGTAAACGTCCGTCACGGGCTTGAGCCAAAGCCTGCTCCATGATCTCGTATTTCAAACCATCAATTTTGATGTCCATTTGACAAGCTGTAATACCTTCTGAAGTTCCGGTTACCTTGAAATCCATATCTCCTAAATGATCTTCATCACCTAAGATATCAGATAAAACTGCAAAACGATCACCATCAGTAATCAATCCCATTGCAATTCCAGAAACTGGACGAATCATTTGAATACCAGCATCCATTAAAGCTAGTGTTCCAGCACAAACGGTAGCCATAGAAGACGAACCATTTGATTCCAATACCTCAGAAACAATTCTGATAGTATATGGATTTTCAGCAGGAATCATATTTTTTAACGCTCTTTGCGCCAAGTTTCCGTGTCCAACTTCTCTTCTTGAAGTTCCTCTTAACGGACGAGCTTCTCCTGTAGAAAATGGTGGAAAGTTATAGTGTAGGTAGAACTTTTCTTCTCCTTGTTCAGATGGTGAATCAATTTGGTTAGCTTCTCTTGATGTTCCTAAAGTTGCTGTTGCCAAAGCTTGAGTTTCTCCACGTGTAAACAATGCAGAACCGTGAACAGATGGTAAATAATCTACTTCACACCAGATTGGTCTGATTTCTGTAGTTTTTCTTCCGTCAAGACGAGTTCCTAAATCTAAAGTTACATTACGAACAGCTTCTTTATTGGTTTTGTAGAAGTATTTAGAAACTAAATCTCCATTTTCTGCCAATTCTTCTTCTGTAAACAATGCTTTTACTTCTTCTTTTACAGCATCAAATGCAGCAGAACGTTCGTGTTTAGCTGAACCAACTTTAGCAATGTTGTAAATTTTATCATAAGCAGCTGCTTTTACTTTTGCATAAATAGCATCGTCAGTTTTTTCAGTTTCATAAGTACGAACTTCTTTTTTTCCAAAAGCAATTGCTAATCTTTCCTGAGCGGCAATTTGTACTTTAATATGTTCGTGAGCAAATTTAATTGCTTCTAACATTTCAGCTTCTGAGATTTCTTTCATTTCTCCTTCTACCATTGCGATAGAATCTGTTGAAGCTCCAATCATCATGTCGATGTCAGACAATTCTAATTGTGCGCGAGATGGATTGATGATGAATTTACCGTCAATTCTTCCAACTCTAGCTTCAGAAATTAAAGTTTCAAAAGGAATGTCAGACAATGCAAGTGCTGCCGAAGCTGCTAATCCTGCTAATGCATCCGGCATAACTTCTTCGTCATGAGACATTAACTGAATCATAACTTGAACTTCTGCGTGATAATCACTTGGGAAAAGTGGACGTAAAACACGGTCAACTAATCTCATTGTTAACACTTCGCTATCACTTGGACGAGCTTCTCTTTTGAAGAAACCTCCAGGGAAGCGACCTGCTGCTGCAAATTTTTCACGATAATCTACCGTTAATGGTAAAAAATCAATACCTGGACTTGCTTTTCTTGCGGATACAACTGTTCCTAAAATAACAGTTTTTCCAATTCTTACTACTACAGAACCGTCTGCTTGTTTAGCTAAACGTCCTGTCTCGATTGTGATGCTTCTTCCATCACCTAAATCGATTTTTTCTACAAATAATTGTGGAATCATAAATTTTTTCCTTATTGGTTATACAATGGGTCTTAGTTGTGTTGTTAGTTGTAGTTGTTGCGTAGTTAATGCCTAAAACCCAATGAAAAACCAAACTTTTTTTAATGTAAATATCATTTTTAAAATTGATATCGAATTGAAGAATCTAAAATATAACTTCTAAACTCTAAAATAAAAAAGAGGCACTCTCGCACCTCTTTTATATATTGATTATTTTCTAATACCCAATACTTTGATAATCTCACGATATCTGTTGATCTCTGTTTTCTTCAAGTAATCCAACAAAGCTCTTCTTTTACCTACTAATAGTACCAATGAACGCTCTGTGTTGAAATCATGACGATTTTTTTTCAAGTGCTCAGTAAGGTGGCTAATTCTGTAAGTGAATAACGCGATTTGACCTTCTGCAGATCCTGTGTTTTCTGCTTTTCCTCCGTGTTTAGCGAAGATTTCTTCTTTAATCTCTTTAGTTAAATACATTCGAATATTATTTAATGATTTTTATGTATGTCTTACAGCTATTATAAGACGGGTGCAAAGGTAGAAAATAATTATGAATTATAAATTATGAATTATAAATAATTTTGGAGTCTTAATATAATAGACTCTTTAAGTTTTAATACAACTTTGCAATCTCTGTATTGACAAACTCAAGGAAGCGTTCATCTTCTTCTGTAAAAGGATCAATTACATGGCTGTCAATGTCTATTTGGCCTATGTTTTTGCCATTTACAAAAAGGGGAACCACGATTTCAGATTTTACGGTAAAACTGCAGGCGATATAGTTATCTTGCGCGCTTACATCTGGAACAACAAAATTATTGTTAGAAACTGCCACTTGCCCACAAATTCCTTTTCCAAAAGGAATAACGGTATGGTCTGTTTCGGCACCTACGTAAGGACCTAGATGAAGTGTTTTGGCTTCATGATTAGCAAAATAAAAACCTACCCAGTTGTAGTAGGAAATAGAATCGCTCAAAAGTTGACAAACTGCTAAAAGTTTTTCGTCTCTTGAAAGTGTAGTATTTGATGTAATTTCGGTTACTTTGGGCTTTAATTCTTGAAAAGTCATGTTCTGTTATTTTTTACAAAAGTATTTAAAGCCAATTTTAAAAATTGTATAAATTTGTTAAAAATTTAATTTTGAAAAAATACTTCGTCCAGTACAAACCTTTTTTGTTGTTTTTAGCCAGTTTTTTTGGTTGCTATATTTTGCTTACAGGAGTCTATCAGTATTATCTAAATTCCTTTGGGAATGGTAATGTAGACTCAATTACACAGGTAGTAGCCCATAATGCTGAAAAAATAATTTCGTGGTTTTTTATGCGTGTGCAAGCTGAAAGTGTTATCAATGAGCCTTTTGTTAGATTGTATTTTCAAAATAAATATATTCTTCGGATAGTGGAAGGGTGCAACGCAATCAGTGTAATTATTTTATTTATTTCTTTTATTGTAGCATTTTCAGGGAGCTTAAAAAATACATTGCTTTTCATTTTTGGTGGGAGCCTGATAATTTATATTCTGAATGTTTTTCGTATTGCTGCCTTGGCCATTTTACTTTATTATTATCCTGAATATTCACATATATCGCATGGTGTTATTTTTCCATTGATCATATATGGATTGGTTTTTATTTTATGGTTTATTTGGGTCAATAAATTCTCAAAGTATGCTAAATAAATTACTTCGCCATAAGTGGAATGTTTTTATTGCAATCTTATTGTTGTCATTATTGGTGGCCGTTAGAGCATTCGAAAGCCAATTGTTTTATGATCCTTTTTTGATCTATTTTGAAGGGGATTATATAAAATTGCCTTTGCCGGAATTTGATGGTTTGAAATTGTTTTTTGGGCTTTCTTTTCGTTTTTTTCTCAATACCATACTTTCTTTGGGGATTATTTATGCTCTCTTTAAGGACAGGGGAATGATTTTGTTTGTTTCCATTTTGTATCTTCTATTGTTTGTTGTTTTAATTTTGGCTTTCTTTAGTATTGTTCATTTTTTTAAAAATCAAGAAAATCTATTGCTGTTTTATGTACGACGTTTTTTGATTCAACCTTTGTTTTTAATTCTCTTTTTACCAGCTTTTTATTACCAAAAGCTAAAGGATTGATTCTTCTTTTTTCTTATCTTTAATGAAGATTTTAAAGAATGAATTGTCAAATTTATTAAAGATGAAAATTGTAAAACATTCCGGAGACATTGTTGAATTTAACCGTTCAAAATTAAAACGATCTTTACTAAAATCGGGTGCTTCTCCTTCTATGGTTGACGATGTTTTACAATTGATTGAAAAAGAGGTTTACGAAGGTATTTCTACCAAGCATATCTATAAAATGGCTTTCGGACTTCTTAAAAAAACTTCCAATTCGAATGCCGCACGATATAATTTAAGAGAGGCGATTCGATTGTTGGGGCCTACAGGTTTTTTTTTCGAAAAATTTATTGCCCGACTTTTTTCTTCAGAGCATTATGAAACCAAAGTTAATATGATTTTGTGGGGTAAATGCGTTTCACATGAAATTGATGTTTTGCTAAAAAGTAACGATGTTATAACTATGGTGGAGTGTAAATTTCATATGGGGAGAGACGCCACTACAGATGTGAAAGTGCCGATGTATATTTTGTCGCGATTCAATGATTTGAAAGAGAAAAAGCATGAAATATTTTCTAGAAATGATACTATTTCTAAATGTTGGATTGTTAGTAATAATCGATTTACTACCGATGCAGTTGATTTTGCAAAATGTTCAGGTCTTAATTTACTGTGTTGGGATTACCCTAAAGGCAATAATTTAAAAAATAAAATTGACAGCCGTCAATTGTATCCCATAACTTGTTTGACAACATTAACCCTTTCGGAAAAAGAAAAATTATTGATTTTGGATATTCTTTTGGTTCAGGAGATTGTCAATAATAGAGAAGATTTAGAAAAAATAGGATTGAGCCCCAATCGAATAAAAAATGTAATTAAAGAAGCATCAGAGTTGTGCCGATTTATATAGTTTTTTAAGTGACTAATTTGCTAAGATTTCGGTTTTAAAAGATGTAAATTGTTTTTTCTAAACTTAGGAATTTTGGTTTTTAGTGACTTAACATCTTTTTTTACAATTAATCTAAATTGAAGTAAAATGAAAATCACATGCATTGGCGGAGTAGGAACGGTTACAGGGTCCAAAACTTTGGTAGAAAGTAACGGCATTCGAATTTTGATTGACTGCGGACAATTTCAAGGATTAAAACCTTTGCGTGAGCTCAATTGGGAGCCCTTACCAATTTTGCCTTCGACTATAGATTTTGTGTTGCTGACCCACGGTCATTTGGATCATTGTGGTTGGCTACCAAGATTAGTAAATCAAGGTTTTGATGGTAAAATATATTGTACGAGCCCAACGAAGGATGTTGCTAAGCTGATACTTTTGGACAGTGCTAAAATTCAGGAGGAAGATGCGAGAATAGCCAATGAAGGGAAATTTTCAAAACATGAAATTGCAGAACCGCTTTATACAGTAGCTCAAGCCGAAAAAGTTTTCCCCCATTTTAGAGTGATTAATCCAAATGAGAGTGTTGCATTAGATGCAGAAATTGAAGCAGTTTTTACCAATGCGGGACATATTCTCGGTGCATGTACAATTGAACTTCGTCTTGAAAATAAAGTGGTTGTCTTTTCTGGTGATATTGGACGGGATAATGATGTGTTAATGTTTCCGCCTACAAAACCCAAAAAAGCAGATTATGTTTTTCTTGAAAGTACTTACGGCAATCGACTTCATCCAGAAACAGACCCAAAAGTAGATCTCGAAATGTATATTAATAATACGATTCAAAACGGTGGAACAGTTATAATTCCGAGTTTCGCAGTTGAGCGATCCCAAAGCATAATGTATTTACTTTGGCAATTGAAGGAAGAAGGCAAGATTCCAAATATTCCTTATATTATTGATACTCCCATGGGAATAAGCATGTTGCAACTTTTTGTAAATAACAGAAAATGGCATCGTTTGCACCAAGATGAGTTTACCGCAATGTGCAAAATGTTTACGCTGATTTCAGATTACCAAGAAACGATAGACACCATTTATAATAAACAGCCGAAAGTGGTGATTGCCGCAAGTGGTATGGTTACTGGGGGGAGGGTTTTAAGCTATTTAGAGCGATATATAGGATTGCCTGAAACCACTGTGATTATAATTGGTTACCAAGGAGAAGGTACCCGAGGAAGAAAATTGTTGGAAGGTGCAACTGATATAAAAATACATGGAAGATATTATCAAGTAAAAGCCAAAGTGGTTGAAATTGAAAGTCTGTCGGCTCATGGTGACCAAAAAGATTTAATCAATTGGCTTTCGGACTTGAAAGAGAAACCCAAAAAAGTGTTTTTGGTACATGGTGAAAATGAGCCTGCCGATGAATTAAGAATCAAAATTCAAGAAAAATATGGTTTTGAGTGCATTGTTCCTTTGATGGGGCAGGAATTTGAATTATAGTTTTGGTTTTAACCTGAGTTTAATCAGTTGATTTTGGAGCAGAACGATTTGGTATTTTTGGTAATATCGTCCCGCTATCCGTTTCAGTTTTTTTTGAGCCGAAGAAAAATCGACTCAAAAAAGGATTTTTACTTCACACGAGCGAAGCGAACTGGCGAAGCAATCGGGGCTAAAGAGGTAATATTTTGCTTTTTTGCCATCATCCAAAAAGGAAAAATACTAATATATTCAAGCTCATTTTTTTACTCAGTATCTCAGAAAATTAGAGTATTAGTAGCTTTTTAAAAATTTTAACAAGAATTTGATTTTTTAGGCTGATAATAATGCTAATTTTGCAGCATGCAATTCAAAAGATACATAAGTATATTTCTAGCGGTTCTATTATTGGTTTCCAATGTAGGTCTGGCTTTTAATGTACATTATTGTGGTGGAGAAATATCTTCTGTTTCATTGAATTCTACTTTGCCATCATTGCAAAGTGAAAAAGGTTGTTGCGAAAAAAAAGTTGTCAGTAAAAAAGACAGATGTTGCAAGGACAAAAAAATCCTCTTTCAGAAAAAAGTAGATAATGGAATTGTTAAGTCTTTTTCTTTTCAGTTCGATTATGTTTTTTTAGCTCCAGAATTTCATACTGTTGTATTTAAAGCTGTACCTAGTTTTAAAAACAATCAATCTCTTACCTATTATTGCGATGCCAATGCGCCGCCACTTTTCAAGCTGTACAGCCAATACCTCCTTTACGATAAATTGTAATGTTTAATTGCAGTCGGGTCCTTATTTAAGGTCTGGCTTATTTAATCATTATAATTTTAATCATGAAAATAAACTTAACAATAGTTTTGTTGCTCTTGTTTGCTGCTTTTGATTCGTATTCACAAGATACTTTGAAGGAAATAAAAGTGCAATCCAAACGCAAGAGCTTACAAAAATCATATACAGTTACCGGTAATACAACACTAGTAACCAAAAAAGAATTACTCAAAGCCGCCTGTTGTAATCTTGCCGAAAGCTTTGAAACTAATCCTTCAATAGATGTCAATTTTTCGGATGCATTGACAGGAACCAAACAAATCAAAATGTTAGGTTTGACAAGTCCTTACTTAATGATGACTCAGGAGAATGTTCCTTCTGTTCGTGGTGCTTCTCAGGTTTATGGACTATCCTTTACACCAGGTCCTTGGATAGAAAGTATTCAAATCACCAAGGGATCTGGGAGCGTGGTGAATGGTTTCGAAAGTATATCGGGTCAAATCAATACCGAATTAATAAAACCAATGTCGGAAGTTCCATTGTTGTTAAATTTTTATGGTTCTACAGATTCCCGCTTTGAACTGAACGCTAATTTTAATCAAAAACTATCCGATAAATGGGCTGCCAGTTTATTGCTGCATGGTAATATTAGAGATTCCAAAATGGATAATAATGAGGATGGTTTTCTTGACAATCCTTTGCAAAAACAATTCAATTTGCTCAATCGCTATCAATATTATAATGCTGAGACGGGTTGGGTTAGTTTCATTAATTTGCAATATATGAATGATACTAAATTAATGGGGCAAACCAATTTTGATCCTGATACGGATAGAGGAACAACAAATTTATGGGGTTCTGAAATTGACACCAAAAAGATTGATATTTCTACCAAAGTAGGTTATGTTTTTAAGGACATGCCATTTCAAAGTATTGGTTTCCAAAATGCATTTTCCAGCTATAACCAAGATTCTTATTTTGGGTTGAATGGCTACAATATCGAGCAAAACAGTTTTTATTCGAACTTGATTTTTAATTCAATTATCAATAATGAAAAAAACAAGTTTGCTACAGGTTTGAATTTTACATATGATAGTTATAATGAGTTTGTTAATACGACAGATTATAGCAGAATCGACAATACAGTTGGAGCTTTCTTTGAGTATACCTATGATAATCAGGACAATTTTAGCTTGATTCTTGGAGGAAGGGTAGATTACGGTAATCGTTTGGGTGTTTTTGCGACACCAAGAGTTCATGTAAAATACAATCCTTGGGAGAAAGGAGTTTTGCGAGTTTCTGCAGGTAGAGGAAAACGCCCTGCCAACATTTTTGCCGAAAATCAAACATTGTTCGCTAGTTCTAGAACTTTTGATGTTACAAATGCTGGGGGTAAATTATATGGATTGGATCCAGAAATTGCTTGGAATTATGGCTTAAGTTTTATGCAAGGTTTCAAGTTGTTTAATCGAAATGGAGATGTTACAGCCGATTTTTACAGAACCAATTTTCAGAATCAAATAGTGGTGGATATCATGCAAAGTCCGCAACAAGTGATTTTTCATAATTTGGACGGTGCTTCATTCGCAAACAGCTTTCAGTTGGAATTCAACTATGAATTGGCTAAGCATTTGGAATTGCGTTCAGCTTACAAATACTATGATATTAAAACCGATTATTTGTCTGGGAAGTATCAAAGACCATTGCAGGCGGCACATCGTTTCTTTGGGAATTTAGGATACGAAACTAATAGTAAAGAAAAAGGACAACAGTGGAAATTTGACTTCACTTACAATTGGATTGGAGAACAGCAATTACCTTATACAGCTTCAAATCCTGTGGAATTTCAACTTCCTGAAAATTCACCAGCTTATTCTTTGATGAATGCTCAAATCACTCGAGTATTTTCTTCTGCTTTTGAAATGTATGTAGGAGGGGAGAATATTGGGAATTATACTCAAAATCCTGCAATAGTGGATTCGAAAAATCCTTTTGGTCCTTATTTTGACGCAACTATTTTATATGCACCAGTATTTGGGCAAATGTATTATGCAGGTTTAAGGTTGAAAATAAAATAAATGAATATCAAAAAACAATATCAAAAAAATAATTTAAAAATTTAATACTTATAAAAATGAAAACAAATATTCAAGAATTTAGAAAAAACAGTACTATGGTTAAGAATGTATTTTTAGTTTTGCTAATGACCATTTTTACAATTTCGGCTCAAGGCCAAGAAGATAAAAATAAAAACGCCAAATATACTACCGAAATAAATGGTAACTGTGAGCAATGTCAGAAGAGAATTCAAAAAGCCGCTTATTCGGTTCCAGGAGTGAAATCGGCTTTATGGAGTGTTGAGACACATCAACTGAGCTTAATCATTAATGAAGAAAAATGCTCTTTGACGGATGTGAAAAAAGCAATTGCAAAAGTAGGTCATGATACGGATTCGATAAAATCAACAAAAGAAGATTATGATAGTCTTCATTCGTGTTGTCAGTATGAAAGATTGTAATATCTGGTTATATGTTATTTTGCAACGTAAACGTTTTATGCTCGTTAATTTGTAACTTTCAATAATTGAGAAAAAGCATCAAAATATAAGATTAATTTTGATGCTTTTTGTGGTTTTTAAATCGTTAATAAAACTTTAAAATAGAGTATTCTATTGTGGTTAACCTAAATTATCCTTACTTTCACAGCCTAAATAAAACACAAAAATTTATGAATAATTTCGAATGGACCCAATTAGTAAATCCTGAATTTTATATAACTTTTACAATTGGTGGCATTCAACTGGGTTTGTATATTGTTTTATTCATCGTTTTTGCAGAAACGGGACTTTTTGCCGGTTTTTTTCTTCCAGGTGATAGTTTACTTTTTCTTGCTGGAATTTACAGTCGTGATTTGGTTCAAAATATTCTTTTCATAGAAAGTGATTTTATAAATCTTGTAATACTTTCAACCTTAGTAGCACTTTCAGGTGTTTTTGGAAATA
Source organism: Flavobacterium sp. P1_E4 (assembly GCF_056405915.1). Classification (NCBI taxonomy): domain Bacteria; kingdom Pseudomonadati; phylum Bacteroidota; class Flavobacteriia; order Flavobacteriales; family Flavobacteriaceae; genus Flavobacterium; species Flavobacterium sp. P1_E4. Next base: position 255,220 of record NZ_JBFUBE010000004.1, on the reverse strand, counting down.
TGGTTGGTTATTGGTTTGGAGCCAAAAGCGGGTATTATTTATATAATAGAGAAGATACCCTTTTGTTTAAGAAAAAGTATTTGCTTCAGTCTAAAGAGTTTTTTGAAAAACATGGCGGGAAAGCTATTATTTATGCAAGATTTTTGCCTATCGTGAGAACTTTTGCTCCGATAGTGGCAGGTATAGGCTCGATGGACAAAAAGAAGTTTATGTTTTTTAATATAGTGAGTTCTGTTTTATGGTCTTTTGTTTTGATTTTTTCTGGACATTATCTTTACGGTATGTTTTTGGATATGGGAGTTGACTTAAAGGAACATATAGAGAAAATCGTCATCGGAATTATCTTGGTTTCAACTTTGCCTGTTTTATTAAAAGTAATTAAGAAAAAAGTAGTTCATCATTAAAATTCAATAAATAAAAAGAACCGTCTTGCTCAACTGAACAAGACGGTTTTTTTATGCTTTTTTTAGAGATGATTATAAAAAAGCCTAATCTTTCCCTTTAGCCCCGATAAAAGTGAAAATCCTTATGAGCCGGGGTTCGGCTTATAAGATTGTAATGGATAGCGGGACCAATGCCGGTAAAAATGCCAAATCTTTCTGCTCCAAAAACTATTAAAAGTACTCCTGTAAAAAGCATAAAAAAATCCGTCAAGAACGAATTCAAGACGGATTTTATATTTGGAAATCTAATGCTGATTTTACATCATTCCTGGCATACCTCCACCCATGTGGCCGCCAGCTGCACTTTCTTCTTTAATGTCGATTAAAGCACACTCTGTAGTCAAGATCATTCCCGCAACCGAAGCAGCATTTTCTAATGCAATACGAGTTACTTTTTTAGGATCAATGATTCCAGCTTTTAGCATGTCAACGTACTCGTCTGTTTTGGCATTGTATCCAAAATCTCCAGAACCTTCACTAACTTTTGCAACTACTACAGAACCTTCAAGACCTGCATTCTCAACGATAGTTCTCAAAGGAGATTCTACGGCACGAGAAATAATTTGGATACCTGTTTTCTCATCAGCGTTGTCTGAAACGATAGTGCTTAGAACGTTTTTAGCTCTTAATAAAGCTACTCCGCCTCCAGCAACAATTCCTTCTTCTACAGCTGCGCGAGTTGCGTGAAGTGCATCGTCAACACGGTCTTTTTTCTCTTTCATTTCTACTTCAGAAGCAGCACCAACATAAAGTACAGCAACACCTCCAGCTAATTTAGCCAAACGTTCTTGCAATTTTTCTTTATCATAATCAGAAGTCGTAGTTTCCATTTGACCTTTGATTTGGTTGACACGATTTTTGATCATATCAGCTTCTCCAGCACCACTTACAATTGTAGTATTATCTTTGTCGATAGTTACTCTTTTTGCAGAACCTAGCATTTCTAGAGTAGTGTTTTCTAAAGTGTATCCTCTTTCTTCAGAGATTACAGTTCCACCAGTTAAGATAGCGATATCTTCTAACATTGCTTTTCTTCTGTCTCCAAAACCAGGTGCTTTTACAGCAGCGATTTTCAAGGCACCACGCAATTTGTTTACTACCAAAGTAGATAAAGCTTCTCCGTCCACATCTTCTGCAATAATCAATAATGGTTTTCCAGTTTGTGCAATTGGTTCCAATATTGGTAATAATTCTTTTAAAGAAGAAACTTTTTTGTCATACAAAAGGATGTATGGACTTTCTAGTTCTGCTTCCATTTTTTCTGGATTGGTTACAAAGTATGGAGAAAGATATCCTCTGTCAAATTGCATTCCTTCAACAACATCTACATAAGTATCTGTTCCTTTGGCTTCTTCAACAGTGATTACACCTTCTTTTCCAACTTTTGCGAAAGCGTTGGCAATTAATTCTCCAATTACTTCGTCATTGTTAGCAGAAATAGAAGCAATTTGTTTGATTTTTTCAGAATCGCTTCCTACTACTTTTGCTTGTTTAGCAAGGTCAGCAACGATAGCTTCAACAGCTTTGTCGATACCGCGTTTCAAATCCATTGGATTTGCTCCAGCTGCAACATTTTTCAATCCTTCTTTTACGATAGCTTGTGCCAATACAGTAGCAGTTGTAGTTCCGTCTCCAGCTAAATCATTAGTTTTTGAAGCAACTTCTTTTACCATTTGAGCACCCATGTTTTCCAATGGATCTTTCAATTCAATTTCTTTGGCAACAGTAACACCATCTTTAGTCACATTTGGTCCACCAAAAGATTTTCCAATAATTACGTTACGTCCTTTTGGCCCAAGGGTTACTTTAACCGCATTTGCCAATGCATCAACTCCACGTTTTAATCCGTCACGTGCTTCAATATCAAATTTTATATCTTTTGCCATTTTATTGTTTATTTGTTGATTCGTTTATTTGATTTTAGATGATTGCCAAAATATCGTCCTCACGCATAATTAGATAATCTTTCCCTTCTAATTTTAATTCAGTTCCAGCGTATTTTCCATAAAGTACTGTGTCTCCTATTTTGACAGTCATAGTATGGTCTTTAGTTCCGTTTCCTACTGCAACTACAGTTCCTTTTTGTGGTTTTTCTTTTGCGGTATCTGGAATAAAAATCCCTGACGCCGTTTTCGTTTCAGCTGCAACTGGTTCGATAAGAACTCTATCTGAAAGTGGTTTAATGTTTAAAGTCATGATTTTTTATGTTTATGTTAATTTTTACTGTTGTTGTATTTCAGAAATTATGCCACAGTATGTAAACTGACATTTTTTCTTATAAAAAAAGCCAGCTTTGACAGGCTGGCATTTCGTGTATTTATGTAAATAGATTATTTTGCTGGAGTTGCAGGTGTACTTTGTGCAGGCGCATTTGTAGCAGGTGCATTAGTTTTTGGTGCTGCAGTTTCTGTGTTATCAATGATTTTTGAATCTGCATCACTCAAAGTTCCTGTGAAACTTAAACCTGAAAGTAAGATTAAAGCAATTAGTATAGTTGCCAATGTCCAAGTACTTTTGTCTAAGAAATCAGTAGTTTTTTGTACACCACCTAACATTTGAGAACCACTTATTGTAGAAGAAAGACCACCACCTTTAGGGTTTTGAACCATTATTACTACGATCAATAGAAAACATACTATTGTAATTAAAACTAAAAAAATTGAAAACATACTATTTATTATTAATTGTTATTTTGTTGTACTATTTTAATATCCTTTATACGGTCTGCAAAGAAACTACTTTTTTCTGGATATTTCAAAATTAATATTTCATAAGCTTGTATCGCTTTTTGATATTTTTTTTGCTCCAAATACACTTTAGCCAAAGTCTCTGTCATTAAATAAGAATTATCCTCTTTGTTGAGATCGATATTTGGTGTGAATACTACTCCAGGCTTTATTGGCGGAATCTTTGGACTGGTTTCTATGAACTTATCGATTAATTCTGCTTTTTTCTTTTTACTCTCGTCAATGATAGGTTCAGGTTCTTTTGCCATACTATTATTTTCTTGTGGATTTTCTCTAATGATGGGTTGTATCCTCGAAATTTGGAGCCATTGATGGAAAGAATGTGTTTCGGATTTTGAAAAATCCAGTGGTTTTCCAATTTCTAAATTTTTCTCAGCTTCTGTTGTAGCTTCCTCAATTTTTGTTGGCGTAGCTTCCTTAATGGAATCAAGGATCGATTGTTCTACAGTTTTGTCGATTTCTAAGTTATCGATAAAAAGAGATTTGTTTTGAGTAGTATTGGCATTAGCCTCTTTTATGGAAGTGAGTATCGAGTGTTCCAAAGGATTTGTCTTGATTACCTGTGGTTCTTCCTTCTCGATAATTTGACTGTCAACTACAGTTATATTGAGTAATTCTTCTATTTTTTTCTCGTAAGTCTTTTTTTGAATAGCAGTAAACGATTCAGAAGTTATAAAATCAAATAAAACGCTACGGTCCGTAGTATGTGCTGCGGCTATTTTTAACGCAAAATTATACTTGTAGCTATTTTGATTGTAAAGCCCTTTCAGACGCAACGCACGTGCACTTTGAAAAAATGGAAATTCATCCAAAACTTTTTCTAAAGCCACGGTTTGTATCTCGTTGATTTCTTCGGGTTGGTTTAATAAATAATTATAGCTACTAACGTTCATTTTTTTTGGTGTTCAGTAATTGTTTAACTGAATATTATTAATTGATTTCTATCTGTTAACTAAAAAGTTTACTTTTTTAAAATTACCATTTTGCAAGTGAATCATTGAAAATATCCTGCGTAATTCTTTCGAAAATTTCTTTGATTGCAGTATCTTTCGTTGCTCCTGTCAATTGTTGGGCTGCAGGAAAGTCATAATAAAATTCAAAAGATTTTTCGAAATCATCAGCTTCTTTGTTTTTGTTGGTAAATCTAACATTAACTCTAATTTTTAAACGGTTTTGTGCCGCTTTTTGATCAGCAGTTGCAGTCATTGGACTGATTCGGTAATCTACTATTTCTCCTTCGTAGGTTAAATCTCCTCCATTTTTTACTAAATGCAAATTAGTTTGATTCTGAATCAAGTCTTGTAACGTAAGTGTAAAAGTTCGGTCAATTCCCGGTTCAATCAAATCAGAATTGTTTGGAAAGAAATTTACCTGATACGTTTTGGCATCGATTTTACCGGTTCCGGTAAAGTTATATACCGAACAACTGTTTAGAATGAATGAACTAATTAGTAATAAGAGATAATGTGTTTTTTTCATACGAAGTTAATAATTGTATTTTATTGGAATATGGTATCGCTATTCTTTAGTTCTGTTTGTATTTCTGAATCATAGCGATTTCATAAAATGTATAAATTGCTGTGTCTGTTCGCTATTGCTCGAGTCCAATTCTAATTTGGTTCAAATTTCAAATGTACAAAAATCGAATTTGTGATTTGAAATTCATTTTATGTTATAAATCAAATTGTTTGATTTTTCGATACAAAGTACGTTCCGAAATTCCCAATTCATCTGCAGCGGCTTTTCGTTTTCCTTTGTTTTTTTCCAATGACTTTTTAATCATTTCGATTTCTTTCTGTTCGAGTCTTAAGATTTCTTCTTCTTCGATGGTTTCGGCCAAAAGATAATTGCTGTTATCTTGTTCTTCGTAATCCTCTTCTATATTTGAATTGGATAAAAATGAAGTTCTTGGCTCTTCTTCAAAGTCAATTTCGCTGTCCTCTTCCTTGGAACCGTATATTTTTTTGATAAGTGATTTATTGGCTTCCTGAACATTAGAACTACCATTTTGCATTAATTCCAATGTCAGTTTTTTTAGATCGTGCAAGTCACTTTTCATATCGAAAAGAACTTTATATAAAATCTCTCTTTCAGTATTAAAATCGCTGTCGTTTTTCTTGTCTTTTATTACCGACGGTAAATTACTGTCTTCGCTCGGTAAGTAAGTTTGTAAGGTTGCGGCTGTTATGTCTCTGTTGGTTTCTAATACCGAAATCTGTTCAGCAACATTTCGTAATTGGCGGATATTACCGCTCCAGCGAAACTTTTGCAAAAGCAGAATAGCAGCTTCATCCAATTTCAATGGAGGCATTTTGTATTTGTTGGCAAAATCGGCCACAAATTTTCTAAATAATAAATGAATGTCTTCTTTTCTTTCTCGAAGTGGAGGCAAGTGAATGTCCACCGTGCTTAAACGATAGTACAAATCTTCACGAAATTTTCCTTTTTCAATAGCTTTGAATAAATTGACATTGGTCGCAGCCACGATTCTTACATTTGTTTTTTGAACCTGTGAAGAACCCACTTTTATGAACTCCCCATTTTCCAAAACACGTAACAAACGTACTTGGGTGGTCAAAGGCAATTCTCCCACTTCATCAAGGAAAATAGTACCGCCATTGGCCACTTCAAAATATCCTTCACGAGTACTGGTTGCGCCGGTAAAGGCTCCTTTTTCGTGTCCGAAAAGTTCACTGTCAATCGTTCCTTCCGGAATGGCACCACAGTTTACCGCAATATATTTACCGTGTTTTCGGTGTGATAATGAATGTATAATCTTTGGAATGTTCTCTTTTCCCACACCACTTTCTCCAGCCACCAAAACCGAAATGTCGGTAGGGGCAACCTGAATGGCTTTTTCTATGGCACGATTGAGCTTTGGGTCATTCCCAATAATTTCAAAGCGCTGTTTTATTGATTGTACTGTATCCATTTGCTTTTTTTCTAACACAGATTTCACAGATTGTCACAAATTAAAAATCTCTGAAATTTTTTCTAATTATTAAAATTGAAATTTGTTTGAATAACTGCTTGATTCTTTTTTTACTATTGTGGTTTTGTAAGCGTATCTTTTTGGATAGTAGACTTTTCCACTTTCTGTTTTGGGAAATAAGTTCTAATGACATAGAATGTTGTTCCAAAAGCAAGAATAAAAGTAATTAAAGCGATAAGTATATTTTTTTTGGTCATATCAATGATTTTAATTTTAAATCTGCGGTTAACTATTTTTAATTCATATCACTCAATCCAACCGCTTCACCTTTCAAAGTTCCAGAGGTACAAGAATTAATTTTCACATTTACAAAATCACCTATTTTATAATTTTCTTTTGGGAAAACCACCGTAATACTTTGTGAATTTCTTCCGGAAAACTCTTCAGTTGATTTTTTTGAAACTTTCTCTACCAATACTTCAACCGTTTTTCCTATGAATTCCTCAGAGCGCAACCAAGCGTGTTTTTGTTGTAAATCCACAATTTCCTGCAATCTTCTTGCTTTGGTTTCTTCAGGGACATCATCTTCCATTTTTCTTCCCGCCAAAGTTCCTGGACGTTCAGAGTAACTGTACATATAACCAAAATTATATTTCACATATTCCATCAAGCTCAAAGTATCTTGGTGGTCTTCCTCTGTTTCTGTTGGAAAACCCGAAATCATATCTTGAGAAATCGCTCCGTCAGGAATAATAGAACGAATTTTATCAATCAAAGTCATATACTCTTCTCTCGAGTGCAAACGATTCATTTCTTTCAAAATGCGATTGCTTCCAGATTGAACTGGTAAGTGAATGTGCTTGCAAATATTAGGATATTTGGCAATAACGTGCAAAATGCTTTCGTGCATATCCTGTGGATTCGAAGTCGAAAAACGAATACGCATTTTTGGGAAACCAACCGCTACCATTTCCAGTAATTGGTCAAAATCCACCGCTGTCGCTTTTTGCATTTCGGTAGCATTGACAAAATCCTTTTTCAAACCGCCACCATACCATAAGTAACTGTCAACGTTTTGTCCCAAAAGTGTAATTTCCTTAAATCCTTTGCTCCACAAATCCTGAATTTCGTTCATAATACTTTGTGGTTCACGGCTGCGTTCACGACCACGGGTAAAAGGCACCACACAAAATGTACACATATTGTCGCAACCTCTTGTGATAGAAACCAATGCTGTAATTCCGTTGCTCATCAATCGAACTGGTGAAATATCACCATAGGTTTCCTCTTTGGACAAAATAACATTTATCGCATCACGACCTTCTTCAACTTCACTCAATAAATTAGGTAAATCTTTGTATGCATCAGGTCCCACAACTAGGTCTACAATTTTCTCTTCGTCAAGAAATTTTTCTTTCAAACGTTCCGCCATACATCCCAAAACTCCAACTTTCATCTTCGGATTGGTACGTTTCACTGCATTATATTTTTCCAGACGTTTGCGAATTGTTTGTTCCGCTTTGTCCCGAATCGAACAGGTGTTTACCAAAACTAAATCAGCCTCTTCCAAAACTGAAGTGGTATTGTAACCACCATCAGACAATATGGAAGCCACAATCTCGCTGTCCGAAAAATTCATCGCACAGCCATAGCTTTCTATAAAAAGTTTTTTTGTATTCTCTGGTTTATGTTCTAGAACAAGGCTATTTCCTTGTTTACTTTCTTCAATTATCTTTTCCATATGGCATTTTCAAAGCGCAAAGATAAGGCAAATACAGTGATTATGACAAGATGTCAGCCGAAGAATTAACAACTTTTTAAGTCCTTCCAAATTCTGATAATTTAGTGCAGTTGATAAGGAGCTAATTCCCGCTTTCCGTTACAAGTCCTCGTCCCGCTGGCAACATTTAAATGTATTTGCACGAGCTTCCTTTGGTCGCTTTGCCTCTACATAAAATGTAAGCCATCGGTACTCCGGGCTTTTCACTTCAAACGAAGTTCACTGAACTCCTATGAAAATAAAAGTATAATGAAGTAATCGGGGCTAGGGCATTTGTTTTCAGAATATCATTTTATTTTCAAATAATAGCTTTGATGGTTTTATGGAATCCGAAATTCCTTCAATAGAAACCCATTAGCCACAGTTTTAAATTCGGCCAATTGATTTTGAATCCAGCTTTCATTATGCCCTAACTCTTTAGCCAGTAAATGAGCTACTTTATCGGCACAAAAAATTGCTGCTCTTGCGTCCAAAAACAATAGGCGGACACGTCTAGCCAAAATATCTTCAACAGTAGTGGCCATTTCTTCTCGAATTGCCCAAACGACTTCTGCTAAAGTGTATTCGTAGTCAGGGTGTAATTTTTCTTTTAAATGGGGTTCGCTTTCTTGTAATTGCAGAATAGCTTTACTATCCGTACCATAGATAAATAAGTGATTTTCAAAATCTATGTTACTGTTTTTTTTGTTTCCATGAATAGCCAAATGTTCGGTTATACATTTTTTATTTGGTAATTGATGTACAGCAATAGCTTTGTTAACAATTTCTTCGGCAATTTTACGATATGTTGTCCATTTTCCACCTGTGATTGTGATTAATCCAGTTTCGGAAACAATTATTTTGTGGCTTCTGGAAACTTCCTTGGTGCTCTGTCCTTTTTTCTCGGGCGCTGCCAAAGGTCTTAATCCAGCGAAAACGGAAAGAACATCAGCTCGTGTTGGGTTTTTTGTTAGGTATCTTTGTGCAGTTTCCAATACAAATTCAATTTCTTCTTCGAGTGCAATTGGTTCAAGATCTGATTTTTTGACCAATGTATCCGTGGTTCCCACGACAATTTTATCGTGCCAAGGAACTGCAAAAAGTACTCTTCCGTCACTCGTCTTCGGAATCATTAATGCGTAATCACCTGGTAAAAAGGATTTGTCAAACACCAAATGAATCCCTTGACTGGGAACGATGTATTTTTTATAAACAGTGTCATTCATTTTCATGATGGCATTGGTGAATACCCCAGTTGCATTAATCACTGCCTTGCCATATATGCTATGTTTCTCTCCCGACTCTTGATCATTAGCGATGACACCCGTAACTTGATTTTTGTTGTCTTTTATTAATTGAATAACTTTAAAATGATTGAGAACGCAAGCTCCTTTTTCTATGGCTGTTTGAGCCAGATTAATGGCTAACCGGGAGTCATCAAACTGCCCGTCATGATATAATACGCCACTTTGCAATCCATTTGGTTCAATGGAAGGGATTAATTCTAATGTTTTTTCTTTGGATAAATATTTAGAACTTCCAAGGCTTAATCTGGCAGATAATAAATCATAGAATTTTAAACCAAGAGTATAAAAATAACCTCCCCACCAGTTGTAGTTTGGGATAATGAAAGATTCGTTTTTAACCAAATGGCCTGCGTTCTTTTCCATTAAACCTCTTTCTTTTAGAGCTTCAATGACCAGAGAAAGATTGCCTTGCTCTAGATAACGAACACCTCCGTGGGCCAATTTGGTACTTCGGCTTGAAGTGCCTTTTGCAAAATCCACAGCTTCAAGAAGTATAGTTCTATAACCTCTACTTGCCGCGTCAACTGCAACGCCAAGTCCATTGGCACCACCACCAATTATGATGATGTCCCAAGATTGGTTCTGTTTTAGTTTTTCTAATTGTTCGATTCGGTTCATTAGATAATTTTGTAGGTTCGATTGGGTCTCTTGTAGTAAATTTAACCAAATAATTAAAATTGATTCAGTTTTTAAAAAAATTAAATTTTGATTTCTTTTTATACCTATTATATATAGGTGAAATGGAGCTGTGTGTTTTATTGTTTCAAAGGTGTTTCTTGTGTTTAATAGTTTTGGCTATTTATGCTTGAAATTAGTAATGCATCATTATAAATGAATCAAAAATGTTTTGCTTTGAGTTGTTGAAATGGTTCGTTTACCGATTTAATTAGTTTTTAAAATCAAGGAAAGGTTGATATTTAAAAAAAAAAATTACTTTTGCGATTCAAACAATAGCAAAATGGCAAAGAATTTAGTGATAGTTGAGTCCCCTGCAAAGGCAAAGACAATCGAAAAATTTCTAGGAAGTGATTATCAGGTAGAATCAAGTTATGGGCATATTGCCGACTTACCTTCTAAGGAAATAGGTGTTGATGTCGAAAACGGGTTTAAACCCAAATATGAGGTTTCCTCGGATAAAAAAGCATTGGTGTCCAAATTAAAGACTTTAGCCAAAAATGCCGATATGGTATGGTTAGCAAGTGATGAGGACCGCGAGGGAGAGGCTATTTCTTGGCACTTGGCGGAAGAATTGAAACTTAAAAAAGAAAAAACAAAACGTATTGTTTTTCACGAAATTACCAAAACTGCTATTCTTAAAGCAATTGATAAACCTCGTGAAATAGATTATAATTTAGTTAATGCACAACAAGCTCGAAGAGTTTTAGATCGTTTGGTTGGATATGAATTGTCGCCGGTTCTTTGGAGAAAAGTAAAAGGCGGTTTATCTGCTGGACGTGTGCAATCGGTTTCTGTTCGTTTGATTGTGGAGAGAGAACGTGAAATTCAAAATTTTACTGCTGTGGCAACTTATTCGGTTGTGGCTGAGTTTATAAATGAAGCTGGAAAGACTTTAAAAGCCAAGCTTCCAAAAAATTTCAATACAAAGAAAGAGGCTGAAGATTTTTTAAAACAAAATATCGGTTCTATATATAAGGTAGCAGACTTAGAAACTAAGCCTACCAAAAAATCACCAACAGCTCCTTTTACGACTTCGACTTTACAACAAGAAGCAGCAAGGAAATTGTATTTGCCTGTTGGAATTACAATGCAATTGGCTCAACGTTTGTATGAAGCTGGACTTATTACCTATATGAGAACGGATAGCGTGAATTTGTCCAAAGAGGCGATGGATGCTGCTCAAGCGGAGATTGTCAAGTCTTATGGAAAAGAGTTTTCTTACCCAAGAACGTTTGCCAATAAAAGTAAAGGTGCACAAGAAGCTCACGAAGCGATTCGTCCAACTGACATGTCACTTCATACAGTAAATATAGATAGAGATCAAGCACGTTTATACGACTTGATTTGGAAAAGAACTTTGGCTTCCCAAATGAGTGATGCCAAATTGGAACGTACCAATGTTAAAATTGAAGCAAATAATCACGGTGAAATTTTTACGGCTTCGGGTGAGGTTTTGCTTTTTGAAGGTTTTTTGAAAGTGTATCTTGAAGGACATGATGAAGAAGAGGAGGAACAAGAAGGTTTGTTGCCTGCTCTGAAAGTGAATGAAAAATTGCAAAACAATTACATTACTGCAACCGAAAGGTATTCGAGAGCTGCGGCAAGATATACAGAGGCTTCTTTGGTAAAAAAACTGGAAGAATTAGGTATTGGTCGTCCATCTACATATGCACCAACAATTTCTACCATCATCAACAGGAATTATGTGGAGAAAGGAAATTTGGAAGGTATTGAACGAAATTATACACAGTTGACTTTGCAATCTGACAAGTTGGTTGAGAAGTTACTTAAAGAGAATACAGGTTCAGATAAAGGGAAATTAGTTCCCACAGATATTGGTACAATTGTTACTGATTTCTTGGTGAAGAATTTCGGAAATATTTTGGATTATAATTTTACTGCAAAAGTAGAGCAGGATTTTGATGAAATTGCTGAAGGGAATATCGAGTGGACAAAAATGATGCAAGAGTTCTACGATAAATTTCACCCAACAGTAAAAGATGTTGAAGCCAATGCAGACAGAGAAAGCGGGGAACGAATTTTAGGAATTGATCCAGAGTCTGGAAAACCAGTTTCGGTTCGTTTGGGCAAGTTTGGACCTATGGCTCAAATTGGAGATGCTGAGGATGAAGATAAAAAATTTGCGAGCCTTAGACACGAACAAAATATTGGTAATATTACTTTGGAGGAAGCTTTGAATTTATTTTTGCTTCCAAAAAACCTGGGTATATATAAAGGAGAAGAAGTTGAAGTGAGTAATGGTCGTTACGGTCCTTATGTTCGACATGGAAGTGTATTTATTTCTTTGCCAAGAGGTGAGGATCCTTTGGATGTTTCTATGGTGAGAGCTCAGGAATTAATTGACGAAAAAGCTATCGCAGATGCACCGATAGCGATTTATAAAGGAGAAGGAGTTCAAAAAGGGACAGGTCGTTTCGGTCCTTTTATCAAATGGAATGGAATCTTTATAAATGTAAGCAAGAAATATAATTTTGATAATTTATCTCAGTCAGATATTCAAGAATTGATTGAGGATAAATTGCAGAAGAATATTGATAAAGTGCTACACAATTGGGAAGAAGAAGGTATTTTGGTTGAAAAGGCACGTTGGGGACGTTCGGTTATTACGAAAGGGAAGATAAAAATTGAATTAAGTAAAGATGTTGATGCTACAAAATTAACATTGGCTGAAGTTCAAGAAATGATTGCTAAGAAAACACCAGCCAAAAAAGTTGCTGCCAAAAAAACGACTGCAGCGAAGAAACCTGCTGTTAAAAAAGCAGTAGCCAAAAAGAAATAAAGAGTTAAATTCAATTAGTCCTCATTTTTTTTCCTTCTTGGAAAGTAATGTAGGAGAGGTAAAAGAAGTAATAAATGGAGTTTGATTTTTTAGAACCATTAAGTGAAGAATTTCTAAACTATGTTTTAGGTTTATCTGCTCAACATTTGGGCAGTAAAATTGTTTTACATACTAATGAGGCAATACCTGATTTGAATAAAATTAATATTGCAATAATTGGTGTTCTTGAGAATAGAGGTGATAAGAATAGTAATATTGATGTTGACCTAAACGCGATTCGTAGAGAATTATATGGAATGTTTCCGGGGAATTGGAATGTCGCAATTGGTGATTTAGGTGATATTCTTCCGGGTAACTCAAAAGAAGATACTTTTTTTGCGTTAAAAAAAATAGTTTCAAGTCTTATAAAAAGAAAAATCATACCTATAGTTATTGGTGGGTCTCAGGATTTAACCTATGCATTATATAGAGGATATGATGATTTGGAGCAAATGGTGAATTTAGTTTCTATTGATAGTAGGTTTGATTTTGGAAAAGAAAATGAGGTTATTAATTCTGATTCTTTTTTAACTAAAATTATTATAGACGAACCTAATAATTTATTTAATTTTTGTAATATTGGCTATCAGACTTACTATAATTCTCAGGAGGAGATAGATCTGATAGAAAAGTTGTTTTTTGATGCGTATCGACTAGGTGAAATTTCGAATAATATTTCAATTTCGGAACCGGTTTTTAGAGATGCAGATGTTGTGAGTATAGATTTGAATTCATTAAAATCATCAGATTCTGGTAATTTTACTGTTTTTAATCCAAACGGTTTTAATGGTAAAGAAATTTGCTCATTATCCAGATATGCTGGGATAAGTGATAAAGTAAGTTCGTTTGGGATTTTTAATCACAATAACTCAAAACAGGAAGCGGTAATTATTGCGCAGATATTTTGGTATTTTATAGAAGGATATCATTATAGGTCAAATGAGTACCCTTTTGGTAGTAGAGAGAATTATTTAAAATATATAGTTCCGCTTGAAGAAGAGGATTTGGTATTTTATAAAAGTGACAAAACAGATCGTTGGTGGATAGAGATACCATTTATTTCAAACTCCAGCAATAAACTGAAAAAAAACACGTTATTACCGTGTTCGTATGAGGAGTATTTAGCTGCTTGCAATCAGGAAATGCCTGAAAGATGGTGGAAAGCTCAAAGAAAAAACATTATATAAATTTTAAGTTTTAAAACACTTAATGAATTTATAATAAAAGCGTTAATTTTATGTGAATATTTTAGATATTTGCGATATACTTACAAATTTTTAAAAATGATGTTTTTTATCGTTCTTTTTTAGCACTTTGGCGATAAAATATTTTTTTTTAAGAATTTTTAACATACATTTGACCAAATATTAAGTGACTATAAAAGAATTGTTTTTTAGATAAAAAATAAATACGTTTGCAGTCCTATTAATAATGAATAGATAACCCCAATTTTTATGAAGAATTTCATTGCATTTACGGCAATTTTAACAGTGTTGATTAGCTGTGGTAGATCAAGCGACAAAGGAGAGTTGGTTGGTGTAAAAGGAGCAAAGTGGCATCCTGAAAAACCTTATGGAATGACACTGGTTCCTGGTGGCTCATATATCATGGGTAAATCTGATGATGATGTTGCTAATGTTGCCGACGCACCAACAAAAACAGTTACTGTTAGAGCATTTTATATGGACGAAACAGAGATTACAAATAGTGAATACCGCCAATTTGTGGAGTGGGTAAAAGATTCTACAATTCGTTTTCGTTTGGCTATTTTGGCTGAAGAAAGTGGTCAAGGTGCAGCTAGTGATGGGAAAGGTAAAGGAAAGAATACAGGAAGTATAGCTGATTATTCTTTTAGTAATAATAATTCCGATCCTGAAAAAATGACAGCATACGATAAATATATGTATGACAACTATTATAGTATCGGTACAGATAAAGATCCGAATGCTTATAAAAGATTGGATAGAAAAGCTAAATTAGTTAATGACGTTAAAAAATATCCAGATGAATTTTACACAGAAGTTATGGATTCTATGTATTTGCCTTTAGAAGCATCTTATAATGGATTGAGAACTATTGATGTAAATAAACTTAAATTTCGATATACTTGGATGGATATCCAAGCTGCTGCTAAGGCTAAAGTAGGGAAAAGACAGGATTTCATTAGAACTGAAGAGGTTAAAGTATATCCAGATACTACTGTTTGGATTAAGGATTTTGCATATTCTTATAATGAGCCGATGCATAATGATTATTTTTGGCACAAAGCTTATGGTGAGTATCCTGTAGTTGGTGTTACGTGGAGTCAAGCAAAAGCTTTCTGCGAATGGAGAACTTTAAATAAAAATAGTTATTTGAAATCTAAGAAAAATCATGTAGATAATGTGAACTCTTTTAGATTGCCTACAGAAGCAGAGTGGGAGTACGCTGCAAGAGGAGGTCTTGAATCAGCTACTTTTCCATGGGGTGGTCCTTATACAAAAAGTGATAGAGGATGTTTTATGGCTAATTTTAAGCCTAACAGAGGGGATTATGCTGCAGATCAGGCCTTGTATACTGTAGAAGCTAAATCTTATGAGCCTAATGGTTATGATTTATATAACATGGCTGGTAATGTATCTGAATGGACGGATTCTGCTTATGATGCTAATGCTTATGAGTTTGTATCCACAATGAATCCTGCAGTTATAGATAACTCAAATAAACGTAAAGTTGTAAGAGGGGGGTCTTGGAAAGATGTTTCTTATTTCCTTCAAGTAAGTACTCGTGCATTTGAATACGCAGATTCATCCAGAAGTTATATCGGATTCAGAACAGTTCAAGATTATATGGGAACTCAAACAACCGGTAACAAAAAAAAATAACCCAAATTTAAATAAAAATAACCTATAAATTAACTTTAAAATTTTTACAAGATGGCAGTATTGAGCAAAAAAGCAATGAATTTTACCTATGGTATGGGAGCGGCAGTAGTAATTATCGGAGCCCTATTTAAAATTCAACATTACCCTGGAGCTAGTGCATTATTAATAATTGGTCTTTGTACAGAAGCTTTCATTTTTGCTCTATCGGCATTTGAGCCAGTTGAACATGAATTAGATTGGTCATTAGTTTATCCTGAATTAGCAGGTGGTGAAAAATCTGATAAAAAAGAAGTTGTTTCTGATGATGCTGATGGAATGTTGTCATCTAAATTAGATGCAATGTTGAAAGAAGCTAAAATTGATGGTGCATTAATGAGTAGCCTTGGTAATAGTATTAGAAATTTTGAAGATGCTTCAAGAAATATTTCTCCTACAGTTGATTCTATCTCTGCGACTAAAAAATACAGTGAAGAATTATCTATGGCAGCTGCACAAATGGAATCTTTAAATAGTTTGTATAAAGTACAATTAGAAAGTGCTTCTAGAAATGCTGAGGCTAATAAAGAGATTGCTGAGAATGCAAGTAAATTGAAAGAGCAAATGCAATCAATGACGGCAAATATTGCATCTTTAAACAATGTATATGGTGGTATGCTTACTGCAATGAGTAATAAAGGATAATTAGTTTTTTAACTATATATTATAATATTAAATAATAAACTAATTAGAAAAAATGGCAGGAGGAAAATTAACCCCTAGACAGAAGATGATAAACCTGATGTACTTGGTTTTCATCGCAATGTTAGCATTAAATATGTCCAAAGAAGTATTATCAGCATTTGGATTAATAAACGAGAGATTTGAAACAGCTAATAATTTAGCATTAACTTCAAATGAAGCTATTTTAGCGGATTTAGATCTTAAAGCACAAGATAAGCCTGAGCAATATAAAGTTCCTAATGAAATTGGGAAAAAAGTTAACGTTGCAACTATTGCTTTTTATAAATATGTAGAATCTTTAAAATCAGATTTTACTAAAGATATTAAAAGAGAAGAGAACGGTAAATTGCCATACGAGACTATGGATAATTCATCAAAATTGGATGAATCTTGGTTTAGTGGTGATGGTTTATCTGCAAAAGGTAAAGAAGTTGTTGCTGCCGTAGAGGCTTATAAATCAGCTATTAAATCAGCAATCGGTAGTGATGCTAAATTTAAAGATATTGCAGCTGAATTTAATACTAAGTTTAATACTGGTGATGTAGTTGATAGAGAAGGGGTAAAGAAAAATAATTTAGATTATAATTTTAAACATTTCCCTCTTATTGCTTCTGTAGCTAAATTAACTGCTATTCAAAATGATGTTAATACTATTGAAAATCAAATTTTGAGCAGATTAACGGGTTCAACTGCTGTTGCAGCTGCATCTATGAAAAATTATACTGCAATTGTAATTCCTGAAAAATCTGCATTTTTCGCTGGAGAGGCTGTAAAAGGAAAAATTGTTTTAGGACGTTTTGATAAAGCAACAGTTCCTACTAAAGTTGTTGTGAACGGTAGTAACTTAAATCTTGGTTCTGCTTTACATGATGGTCAAGTTGATTTTAGTTTTGGTGCAGGTAATGTTGGTGAGCATGATATTAATGGTAACTTTACTTTTATGGAAGATGGTAAACCAGTAGCTATTCCAATTATAGGAAATTATGTAGTGGTTCCAAAACCTAATTCAGCAACTATTTCTGCAGATAAAATGAATGTAGTTTATAGAGGAGTTATTAACCCTATGACAATTTCTTTTGCAGGTGTTTCTTCTGATAAAGTGTCAGCATCAGCTCCAGGTTTAAGTTCTGCGGGTAAGCCAGGTTCTTATAATATGAATCCAGGACAAGGTTCTGAAGTGGTTATCAATGTAACTGGTACTTTACCTGATGGATCTAAAGTATCTGATAAAAAAGCATATAGAATCAAAGGTATTCCACCTCCAGTTGGTGCAATTGGTGGAGAAATGGGAATTGTTAAAGGAGCTAAGTCTCGTTTAGAAGTTTCTCAGATATCAGCTAAATTACCTGATTTCGATTTTAATGTTAATTTGAATGTTGTTGGATTTACTCTAAAAGTTGCTGGTCAAGCTGCAGTTATAGTTTCTGGTGATAGAGTAAATGCACAATGTAAAACTGCTTTAGCAAGAGCTACAAGAGGTGATCAAGTTACTATTTCAGATATTAAAACTAAATTGGTTGGTTCTGACATCATGCTTTCAAGAACAGCTGTAGTAATTTACGAAATACAATAATATTTAAGTTACTATTCTACTTAAATAACTTAATAATTAATAAAGATGAAGACTAAAAATTTAGTTGCGGTTATAGCATTTGTTGCGGGAAGTTTTTCTTCATTTGCACAGTCTAATTTGCTGAATGCTAAGACACCAGATCAAATTGGAGTAAAAACTAAATCTCAAGTATCTCTTGACAATGATAAGCCTTTGGCTTATGGTTACGTTGATGATAGAGATATATTGATGGGTAAAACTACATGGGAGATTGTTGATTTGAGCGAAAGATTTAATTTTCCTCTTTATTTCCCAATCGATTCTACTAATATTGGAAAAGACAGAAGATCATTATTTGATGTTTTGATTAAAGGTATTAAGACAAATAAAATAACTGAAGTGTATGCTGATGATTATTTTAATACCAAAAAAACTTTCAAAGATATGAGTAGTTCATTTACTTATATAGATACTACCAATGCTGGTAGAGAAGAAGTAAATGCCAATAGAGATTTGTATTACCCAAAAGCAAAATCGTCGGTTACTTATAAAACTGTTAAAGGTAAAAAAGTAAAAGTGGTTGGTCCTGCTACTGTTCCCGTTGCTAAAGCTTTAGATCCTCAATTTATTGATAAAAGAGAACTTACTGCACAAGATATCACAGGATACAAATTAAAAGGGTATTGGTATTTTGATAAACGTCAAAGTGAATTGAAATATCGTTTATTGGGTATTTGTCCAATCGCTCCGGAAGCTAGAGAAGTTGGAAGTGAAAATCCTGATTATATTGATTTATTCTGGATATTTTATCCTTCAATACGTGATTATTTACACCAGTATTTGGCTTTCAACGAGAAAAACTCGGCTATGCCAGTTTCGTTTGATAGAATTTTAGATTCACGTCAATTTAGCGGTGTAATTTACAAAGAAGAAAATGTTTATGGTGACCGTTTAATTACTGAATACGTAAACGAAAATGCTTTGAATCAATTATTGGAATCTGATAGAATAAAAGATAAAATTCGTGATTTCGAACATGATATGTGGAATTACTAATTCCTTAATGTTTTACAACAAAAACTCTTACTTAATTTAAGTAAGAGTTTTTGTTTTTTATATTTATTGCATTACTTATGATTGATTATATAATTGTTGGATCTGGTTTAGCGGGTATTTCTTTTGCGGAGACAGCCTTGTTGAACAATAAAACTGTTGTAGTTTTTAATGATAATTCTCAAAATTCCTCTAAAATAGCAGGAGGGCTTTATAATCCGGTTATCTTAAAGCGCTTTAGTGAAGTTTGGCAAGCTCAAGAGCAATTACAATTAATGGATGGTTTTTACTCACGCCTTAATGATAAAATTGAATCAAAGGTCGATTTCAAAATTCCTATACTAAGAAAGTTTTTTTCTATCGAAGAACAAAATAATTGGTTTGCTGCTTCTGATAAACCTGCTTTGGCTCCTTTTTTGTCTACTTCTTTAATTTTTAAAACTTTTGAAGGTATTGATTCCCCTTTTGGTTATGGTGAAGTATTACAGACCGGATATGTTGATACTGCTTTGTTGGTTTCTGAATATCATGACTATTTGTTATCACACCAACTTTTGAGAACCGAAACTTTTGATTATGATGCTTTAATTGTTAAAGATGATAGAGTTTCTTATAAAGATATTGATGCAAAGCATATTGTGTTTGCAGAAGGATTTGGTCTAAACGCCAATCCTTTTTTTAATGAACTTCCTTTAGATGGTACAAAAGGAGAATTGTTCATTATTAAGGCACCGCATTTAAACCTGGATGTTATTGTAAATACCAGTGTTTTTATTTTGCCATTGGGTAATGACTTATTCAAAGTTGGGGCTACATATAATTGGAAAGATAAAACTAATTTACCCACTGAAGAAGGAAGAGCAGAATTAATTGATAGAATTAAAGAAATTATTTCATGTGATTTTGAAATAATTGAGCACTATGCAGGAGTTCGTCCGACAGTTAGAGACAGAAGACCATTAGTAGGATCTCATGCAGAATTTAAAAGAGTTCATATATTGAATGGATTGGGAACTCGTGGTGTAATGCTTGGTCCAGCAATGGCCAAAGCATTGTTTGATAATATCGAAAATGATATTTTGCTGGATAAGGAAATCGATATCAAAAGATTTACCAATAAACGTAAAGGAAAATCTTAATTAAATTTTTGTTGTAGGGTCATAAGAAACAAACATGTTGATGTAAATGTTTCTGGACCATCTTAGAACTATTGGAAACAATATAATTAATGAAGCAATAATTGAAATGAAGGAAGTTTGTATGCTTGTTTTGAATATAAGATATGATACGATAAAAGCTGCAATTCCAACGGCAACATTCAAACCATAGCTAACATACATAGCTCCATAAAAGAAGGAAGGTTCAATTTGGTATTTTAGTCCGCAATGGCTACAATGTTCATTCATTTTGAGTACTGAACCTAAATGTAAAGGATTTTTGTCCACATACATACTCTCATTCATGCATTTTGGACAAGTTCCTGTTAAAATGCTATATAGTTTGGATCCTTTTTTTAACATTTGCAAAAAATTTAATTTTTCTATTTTTAGAAAGACCAAATTTACTAATTCATAAAGGAATAAAATAATAATACATGCTTAATATACACAATTTATCGGTTTCGTTTGGTGGTTCTTATTTGTTTGAGGAAGTGACTTTTCGATTGGGTGCGGGTGATCGAGTTGGTCTTGTCGGAAAGAATGGTGCAGGGAAATCGACTATGCTTAAAATACTAGCAAAAGATTTTGCTCCAGACTCGGGAGTAATTTCTCAAGAGAAGGAGATTCGAATGGGTTTCTTGCGTCAGGATATTGATTTTGAAGTTGGAAGAACGGTTTTGGAAGAGGCCTATGAAGCTTTTACTGAAATTAAAATTGTTGAAAAAAAGTTAGCTGAAATTAATCACCTTTTGGTAACTCGTACCGATTATGAAAGTGAAGAATACAGTAAAATTATCGAAGACCTTTCTGATTATACTCACCGTTTTGAATTGTTGGGAGGATATAATTATGTTGGTGATACCGAAAAGATTCTTTTAGGATTAGGTTTCAAGCGTGAAGTTTTTGACAATCAAACTGAAACTTTTTCGGGAGGTTGGAGAATGCGTATCGAATTAGCTAAATTGTTATTGCAGTCAAATGACGTGTTGTTGCTGGATGAGCCTACGAATCACTTGGATATAGAAAGTATCATTTGGTTGGAAAGCTTTTTACGTAATTATCCTGGGGTTGTAGTTATTGTTTCGCATGATAAGATGTTTTTGGATAATGTAACCAATAGAACTATTGAAATATCTCTTGGTAAAGCTTATGATTTCAATAAGCCATATTCTCAGTATTTAGAATTGCGTCATGAAATTCGTGAAAAACAATTAGCGACCCAGAAAAATCAAGCAAAGAAAATTGAAGAAACTGAGAAGTTGATTGAAAAGTTTAGAGCCAAAGCTTCTAAAGCTTCGATGGCACAATCTTTAATCAAAAAGCTGGATAAAGTAGAACGAATTGAAGTTGATGAGGATGATAATTCGGTTATGAATATTTCTTTTCCTGTTTCTAAAGAGCCAGGTAGAGTAGTTATAGAAGCTGAAAATGTGACCAAAAGCTATGGTGATAAAACCATTCTTAAGGATATTAGCTTATTAGTGGAACGTGGTAGCAAGATTGCATTTGTTGGTCAAAATGGTCAAGGAAAATCGACATTCATTAAAGCGATAGTTGATGAATTTGAATACCAAGGTTCTATTAAATTAGGTCATAATGTACAGTTAGGTTATTTTGCCCAGAACCAAGCAGAATATCTTGATGGTGAAATTACCTTGTTGCAAACTATGGAAGATGCAGCGATGGATACGAATAGAATGAAAGTGCGCGATATGCTGGGTTCTTTCTTATTTCGTGGTGATGATGTTGAGAAAAAGGTAAAAGTGCTTTCTGGAGGTGAAAGAAACCGCCTAGCGCTATGTAAATTGTTGTTGCAACCTATTAATGTGTTGTTGATGGATGAGCCTACAAATCACTTGGATATAAAATCTAAGAACGTTTTGAAAGCTGCTTTGCAAAAATTTGGTGGAACTTTGCTGTTAGTTTCTCACGATAGAGATTTCTTGCAAGGAATGTCTAATATCGTTTACGAATTCAAAGATCAACGAATCAGAGAATATTTAGGAGATATTAATTATTTCTTGGAAGAACGCAATATGGAAAATATGCGCGAAGTGGAGAAAAAAGATGCTCTGAAAGCTACTGTTGCAAAAGAAAGCAACAAAGCTTCCTATGAAGATCAGAAAAAAGGCAAAGCTTTACAAAACAAGTTAAGTAAAGTAGAAAGCCAAATTAAGCAACTGGAAAAAGACATTCAGCATGATGATAAATTGTTGGCTTCCAATTATGATAAACATATTGAAGACGCTTCCTTTTTTATAGCTTATAACAAAAAGAAAGCAGAGTTAGATAAATTGCTTCTAGATTGGGAAGTTGTTCAGGAAGAAATAGATAATTTGTAAAAAAAGAGAAGCTCCATTTTGGAGCTTTTTTTATAGGTAATCCTGATTTAAATAACTTCAATATTTTTTGAATGCTCAATGGCTTCTTCGCTGTTTTTAAAATAKCAAATTTCAACATTCAATTCCTTCAAATTGTTTAGCACTTCTATTACTTTTTCTGACTTAGAACTTCCAGTTTGTCTGATATAAACAGCTTTTACATTTACGGGGAAAATTTTACAGATATTTTCATATAAATAGGGGTCCTCTTGTGAATCATCGCCTAATAGAACGTATTTTAGATTTGGATAAAATTCCAGAATATGTTTTATTTTTTCAAATTTATGGTTGTGACCTCCTCTGCCAGTGAAAACAAAATCTTTCAAACTAGTTTTGATGTCTTTTAGCAATAAAACCGCTCTGGGTAATTGATGAATCTCAGTAAAGCGGATTATAAAAGTATATAAATTCCATTCACTGCTTGACACATAAAAAAAAGCATTCTGTTCGTTTTTATTATTTCTGCCTGCGGAGCTTAAGGCTTGATAATGAGAAACGACGTTTCGGTAAATTTTTCTGCTGTTTACATTTCTAAACAATAAAACATACAGTTTTTTTAAAGGATTTGATGTGTACGAAATTAAAAAAGTATCATCAATGTCTGATATAATTCCGAGACTGCCTTGGGTGGGGCGAATATAACTTCCTTTTTCGACTATGCTTTCATTATTGTGAATGATGCTTACTTCATAATCAATCCAGCCAAAACCAACAGTTAAGTCTACAGGGATGCAAAATTTAAAATAACCATCATCTAATGTTTTAGTATGTATAGTTGAATTTTTATACTTTAAATAAACATCTGTATTTGCTTTTGTTTTTGTTCGAAATAAATTAATTATAGCTGCCGCATTTTTAAAATTATTCTTTTTATAATCATAATCTCTGACTTTGTTGGAATTAAAGACATGCCCCATAACGATGAGTTCCTGTTCATTGGCATATCCCCGATATAATTTTAAAAAAGGCTTCATTTGATATGATTAGTTTCGTTTTCTTTCTAAATTTATTGTTTTTAATTAACATACTAACCCAAATTATGAAAAAGAGTATTATTATGGTAGTTAATCCGATATCGGGTGATGTTGATAAAACTCAATTTGTTGATGCGGCCAGTATTTATACTGAAAAAGAAAATTTGGAACTCATTTTATATGAGACTTCAGGCGAGGGTGATTTAGTTAGAATAACTGAATTATATAAAAAGTACCAACCCGAAAGAATTTTAGTTGCAGGTGGTGATGGAACAATAAAAATGGTTGCAGAGGCCATAGAAAACCATGATGTAATTCTTGGAATTTTGCCAGCGGGTTCCGCAAATGGATTGTCAGTTGATTTGAATTTACCGTTAACGCTTGAAGAAAATCTACAGATTGCTTTTTATGGTAATTATATTGAGATGGACATGATTGCTATCAATGGAAAAAAAAGTTTGCATCTGAGTGATATTGGACTAAATGCCGATCTCGTTAAAAATTATGAAAATAGTGAAACGCGTGGCATGTGGGGATATGCCCTACAAGCGTATACTACTTTGATAGATTTGCAAGATCCTTTTGAAGCAACAATCACCGCCAATAATCAAACTATTACATGTGTGGCCAGAATGATTGTTATTGCCAATTCTCAAAAGTATGGAACGGGAGTAATAATTAATCCAGACGGAGTAATGAACGATGGCAAATTTGAATTAGTTATTTTAAAAAATTTGGACTTGTTTGTTTTTGGACAAATTATCACTGGCAATATGTCAATTGAATCAGATGATATTGAAATAATCTCGACAGACAAAGCCACCATAAAAACGAATATTCCCGTAAACTTTCAAATTGATGGTGAATATTGTGGGGCCGAAAGTAATTTGGAAATTTCTATTTTGCACAAACAATTAAAGGTTGCTGTTGCATGATTTTTTGAATTATTTAAAAGGATTTCTTTCCTGCCATATAATTTCGGGTTCCAATTTTGGAAATATTTTAGGAACATGTTTGTTGATGCTTGAATTACTGTGTTCCATAAAACCGAACATTTCCATTGGCTTTGCCCCAACAGAACTTTTAATTTCCAAAGCCGTTCTTGAAAAAATAATTTCTTTGTAGCCTTTATTTATAGAATATGCAATCATATCATAAAGCATATTTAAATACAGCATTTTTTCTCTTTGAACAGTATCGTCATAGCCCAAAAAATAAGTGTCTATTGTGTTGCCATTTTTAATTAATGTGTTGAAACCAATAAGTTTACCGTCCAAAAAATAACCATAGAATAAGAAATTGTCTTTTAACGTTTCCTTGAAAATTCTAAAATGATTCTTGGTTAGAAAAAATGTATTGAAAGGTGCATTTTGGGCAACATGGTGGTATAAGTCATAAATAGTTTCTTCATACCTAATAATGTCTTCCAGGTGTAATTTTCTTTTTTCAATTCCTTCTGCTTTTTTTCGCGCTCTTTTGTATTGGTCACGATACTTTTTGATCAAGGAATCGATGTAATCCTGCTCAGAATGCCATTCATCTCGGATGGCAAAGGTCATGTTGGGCTGAATACAGTATTTATAGTTTTTTTTAAAGACATCCGACTTGAAGTTTTCTACATCTTTTAGAGTATAATCTTTAAACGTGGTGATATGCACTTTTTTGCCCATCGATTTCAACTTCAATTTCAAATCTTCAGTTGCTTTTTTTAAGGCTTTAATACCTTCAATTGAAGATAAAGAATCCGAAAAAACAAATGAGTTTTGTCCTGTGAGCATGTTATTACCTATGAGCAAAACATGTGAAGCAAAATTTTTCAAGATAAATTTTCGAACAGAAGCCTTAACGCATCGATCTCTATCGCCAAAAGATTCCAATTTATTTAAATCCAAAAATTGGGAGATTGCTATACCTACTAAATTTTGGTCCTTAAAAAGACCAATATAATGACAAATCATATTGCTGGGAGCCGACTTTTCAAGAATTTCAAAATACTCTTTGGACAAAAAAATATTTTTAGAACCTAGATCATTCCAGTTTTCTGGAAGTTGGGCATTGGTCTCGTAAATTTTATATGAAAGTGTTGTTTTCAAATTGAGTAAGTATATTTTTTCAAATTTAACCAATTTATATGGAATTGTTATTAAGTTTCTAAGTTGGATTTGGAGCAGAAACATTTCGCACTTTTTTCGGCATTGTCCCGCTATTCGTTACAATCTCCCGAAAAAAAACCGGGAGGATTTTCACTTCACACGAGCGAAGCGAACTGGCGAAGCAATCGGGGCTAAAGGGAAACATTTTGCTAGTTTGGTATTATCTAAAAAAAGAAAAACATAAATAAGCGAACTATGTTTTGAATTTTATGAATTCTGTAATTATTCTTTTTCAAAATCTTAGAAACTTGATACTTTGAATCTCAGCATCTTTCCCTAACTTTATGCAAAAGAAACGATTATGCAAACATATACAGAAGAATCAGCAAGCCCCTTTTTGGAGAATTTAAAAGAATGGCATTTTAAGGAAAATGCGATAGAAAAGGATTTTAAATTTAAGAATTTCACACAGGCACTTGGTTTTATAGTGCAGGTTGGTGTATTGGCCGAAAGGATGAATCATCATCCAGAACTTTTTAATGTATATAATAAAGTGAATATCCGCTTGAATACACACGATTCGGGAGGGGTGACAACCAAAGATTTTGAATTGGCCACTCAAATTGAAGGTTTGTTCT
This sequence comes from Flavobacterium sp. P1_E4, assembly GCF_056405915.1. NCBI lineage: Bacteria > Pseudomonadati > Bacteroidota > Flavobacteriia > Flavobacteriales > Flavobacteriaceae > Flavobacterium > Flavobacterium sp. P1_E4. The sequence continues at coordinate 229,080 of NZ_JBFUBE010000004.1, read as the reverse complement.
AATAAAAAAAGCCTTATTTCTACACAATATAGAAATAAGGCTTAATTATTTTTGGCATTGGTTTACATCCACCCACAAACCAAAGATCCTATAATAGTCAAGGTGACAATCCAATACCCAGCATGGATAAAAATATATTTCCAAGATTTTCTTTCGAATAAACCGTTAATACCAATTATTGGAAAGGCAAATAATAAGCCAGATATAAATCCGTGTAAAGCGCCATGTTTGAATGTTCTAAAGGCAGTCCCATAATCTGCCATAAAAGCTTTGAAAGAAGGAAGTGCTTCATTAATTTTCATTCCACCACCAACCATTCCTATCGCTCCTGATTGATGGATTGTTAATGACATTTCGGTTATGACAATAAAAAGAGAGAAAATATAGGTTAGCCCAAAAATCTTTAGCATATTTCCTTTTTGCAGTTCCTCTTGGGTGAGGCCAGTTTCTTTCATCCAAATGCTACCGAATACTTTTGGGTTGTACCAAACAAATCCAACTACTAATGTTGCTAATGCACTTACAAAAATTGCTATCCAATTCATTTCCATAATTTAAGGTTTTAAGGTTATACATCAAATGTAATTAATTTTTTGTTATGTATTTGAAGTCGTCTAAATTCAAATTAAGTAATATAAATAGTATATAAATAACAATAATGTGTATTTAATCGATTATTTTAGCATTTAATGGAATTTTGGCATTACTTTTGTTTTGTTAAACGTAAAAATAAAGGATTATGAAAAGTATCGTTACATTATTTCTTACAGTTGTTTTTTCGATTTCATTATTGGCAAACGTTCCTAATTCTGAGAAAAATATTTTGATAAAATTGAATCAAAGTACAAATGGTAGCCAATGGAAAGTAAAATGGGATTTGAATGCCCCAGTTTCGACTTGGCATGGTGTTAAAATTCAAAATGATAAAGTAGTTGGAATTGATCTTTCCAATAATAACCTGGTCGGTACATTGCCTACAGAAATTACAGATTTTAAAAATTTGGAAGAATTGAATCTGTTTAAAAACCAAATTTCGGGAACAATCCCTGAAAAGATTGGGAAACTGAAAAACTTAAAAGTATTAAATCTTTCTTTTAATAAGTTGTCTGGATCAATACCAAACTCCATTTGTGAAATTCCGCATTTAAATACACTGATGATTTTCATGAATCAGCTTTCAGGGGAATTACCTAATCACATTGGGGATTTAAAAGAATTACAAGTTGTGTCTTTATTTAATAATGAATTATCGGGTCCGCTTCCGGCTTCATTATATGAACTAAAGAATCTAAAAGAATTGGTCTTAAGCAGTAATAAATTTTCGGGGCAAATTAGCTGGAGCGTAGAAAATTTAAAAGCACTTGAAAATTTGAGTTTGTTTGATAATAAAATGAATGGACACATCCCGTACACCATAGCAAAATTAGATAATTTGCAAAGTGTTAATTTATCTTATAATTCTTTTTCTGGTGCGGTGTCCCAAGCTTTAGCTCAAAAAGAGGGTTTTAATCTTACTATGATTAATGAATCTGGTGTTGCATTTCAATTGGAAGTTTCAAATAATGCAAAAGGAGTTTTAGCAGCGGATGAATAAGTTATAAGTTAATATAAATAGAGTTTGTTAGTTAGTTAGTAATATTGATTTTTCATGGTTGCCAAAGCGCAGTAATTTAGTTTCTAAATTATTGCGCTTTTTTTTTGGGATACAACTTAATTGATACAATTTTTTCTTCCAAATTTGAATTTTGCCAAGCTTAGGTTTTATTTTAGGGTATTAAAAAAATGCATTTTACTACACCTACTAATATTTTTTTCAGCATAATCAATTTTTTAATAAAATATAATTTATTGATTTATAGAGTTTTGTGTGTTTGTTTAATGATGATTAACATTTTTTTAGTAAATAGTTGTATTTTTTTTTGGTGGTTAATAATTTTAACTTACTTTTGTCTATAGAAATAGTAGAGTTTAAAAAAACGATATTAACACTAAAACTAAAATTGTGAAGACAATCAAAAACATCCCTTTTTTGATCATGCAAGGATCTATCTCATTCGACACTCTTCGTCGAATGTGTTGTTGCTGTTAGAGTCTTCGATTTATTCCATTTTACATTTTTACAATGTTCAATTTCAAAATAATTTATTCAATTCGATATAAATTATTTAGACTCTTTGATCTATGGATTTTTTTAAAATAATACCCAATTCAAATACTAATACTAATCAAAAAGAAATAAAATGAAAAAACGAATGTGTTGTAGATAAAAAAAAAGCCATTTCTGCGGCAACAGAAATGGCAGGCTTAAAAAAATGTTATCGTTAGTCGGAAAATGAAAATTGATTGAAATCAGTTTTCAAACTCCTTATTTATTAAACCAAAACAAAGTAATGAAAAAAATATTATATAATCTTTTATGGATTGGCATTTTTCTGGTTTCATTCGGAATTTATGCCCAAAATACTAAACCGCTTATCCAGTCGAAACTAGACGGAACTGTAGTCAATAAAATCACAAATTTGCCTGTTGCAGGAGCTACCGTGACTATTAAAGGAACCACGCACGCAGTGTTAACAGATTCGGAAGGTAAATTTTATTTTCAAACGGGTCAAAAATTTCCTTATACCTTAGTTGTAACTTATATAGGCTATAAAAAAACGGAATACATTGCTGATGGAAGCCCTGTTACCATCAATTTGGAAGAAGACGTTCAAGAGCTCAGTGGGTTAGTAGTTGTAGGTTATGGTACTCAAAAGAGAAAAGACATCACTGGAGCCATAGCCTCTGTTCCCAAAGCAAATTTAAATCAAGTTACTTCTTCTGCAGATAATTTATTGAGGGGAGCCGTACCTGGGGTAGTAGTTACTCAAAGTTCAGGGAGACCTGGCGCCACTTCTAGTGTTCGTATTAGAGGAGGTAACTCAATTACGGCTGGTAACGAACCTCTTTATGTTGTGGATGGAGTATTGATTTACAATGACAATAATAATGGTACTGCAGGAGTGAGTAATGCAGGTGCGGGAGTCAATGTACTTTCTACGATTAATCCAGCCGATATTGAGTCCATTGAGGTATTGAAAGATGCATCCGCAACCGCAATCTACGGATCTCGTGGTGCGAATGGAGTAGTTCTTATCACAACCAAAAAAGGAACCAAAGGTTTGGATACCATCTCGTATCAGGGATATTTTGGAGTTCAATCCGTATCCAAAAAACTAGATTTACTAAATGCTTCGGAATGGGCAAGTTTGCGAAATGACGTTCAGGCGAGTATAGGCCAGGCTCCGTCATTTTCACAAGCACAAATTGAAGCCCTTAAAACTTCAGGAGGGTATGATTGGCAATCTGCTGCATTTAGAACCGCCCCAATTCAGAGTCATCAATTAACATTTTCAGGAGGGGATGATCGCTCCAGATATGCTGTTTCTGCAGGTTATTTTGACCAGGATGGAGTTGTGATTGGAACCGATTTCAAACGAATTTCTCTTCGTGCCAATTACGAGAGAAACTATTCACAAAAATTTAAATTTGGTGTGAATGTCAATTATTCCAATTCAATATCAAATGGTATAGGAACTAATGGTGGTTCAGCCGCAGGTAGACAGCCTAATCCATTAGTTGTTGCCTTGTACACACCGCCTGTTGTTCCGATTAAAAATGCCGATGGTTCTTATAATCTTACAGATAACCCTTATTCGACTGCGGTTAATGGAATTATAGGTAATCCTATTAATGATTTGGAAAACACAGTGAACGAAACCATTATTAATAGAACATTGGCTAGTTTATTTGGCGAATATAAAGTAAACAAAGAAATTACGGCTAAAGTCGCCGTTAGTGGAGATGTCATTAATACCAAACAAAATTACTATGCTCCATCTACAACAACAACAGGAGCAGGAACCAAAGGATTAGCTTCAGTTGGGGACAGATTGGTAAGTTCAGTATTGAATGAAAACACTTTGAATTACAATACTCACTTTGGAGAAAAGAACAAGTTTTCTGCTTTGGCAGGATATACGCTTCAGTATACCCAAGGAGAGGTGGTTAATGCAGGTGCAAATAAATTTGTAAATGATGCCAATACCTACAACGCTTTACAGGATGGTGTTGCGGTAAAGCCATATAGTGAAGCATTTGAAAGTGTATTGAAATCTTGGCTGGCCAGAGTGAATTATTCTTATGATGGGCGATACAACCTTACCGTATCTGCTCGTGCAGATGGTTCTTCAAGATTTGGTTCTGAATCGCTTTGGGGTTATTTTCCATCAGCAGGTTTTTCTTGGAACATTACCGAAGAAGATTTTGCAAAAGACCTTAAAGTTATAAACGACGCAAAACTTAGATTTAGCGTAGGAACTACAGGGAATCAAGAAATTGGAAATTATCTTTCTTTAGCACAAATAGGTTCAGTTAATTATGCTTTTGGAGGTACAATACAAACAGGATTGGCACCAACACGTTTGGCAAATCCAGATTTAAGATGGGAAAAAACTTCGCAATATAATGTTGGTTTGGACTTATCGCTTTTGGATAGAAAAATCAATTTTGTTTTTGATGCCTATTATAAGAAAACAAACGATTTGCTTATAAATGTCCCTGTTCCGTTGACTTCGGGTTATTCTACTGTTCTTCAAAACATTGGTGGAGTTGAAAATAAAGGTATTGAAATTGGATTGATTACCGAAAACATAAAAACCGAAAATTTTTCTTGGAACTCAAACTTTGTGTTTTCAGCCAATAGAAACGAAGTAGTCGAAATTGGAAATGGTGTCGATCAATTCTTTCCAGTGGTTCCAAATGGTTCTTTGCTGCAACAACAGCCTGTTACGGTAAAAGTGGGATTGCCTTTGGGAACTTTTTGGGGATACAAAACCAATGGGATCTTTCAAACGCAGGAAGAAATCAATACACAACCAAAAATAAACAGTCTTGCCAATACAAAAGTTGGGGACAGAAAATATGTGGATACCAATGGAGATGGCGTGATTACCGCTCTTGATAAAGGGGATCTTGGAAGTTCGCAACCAAAATTTGTTGGAAGTTTCAGCAACACTGTTGCTTATAAAAACTTCGATTTACAATTTTCTTTCCAAGGAGCTTACGGAGGCAAAGTATTTAACGCGCTGAATCAGCAATTGGAAATCTCTACTCTTGGAACCAATGCTGCCGCTACTTTATTGGATCGTTGGACTCCTACGAATCCAAGCAATGAAATTCCAAGAGCTTCAAGTTCTCCGCTGGGAATTGTTTCGGAACGCTATGTGGAAGATGCCTCTTTCTTGAGATTAAAGCTTATCACATTAGGATTTACATTTCCTAAGAGTGTTTCTTCAAAATTAGGAACCCAAAGCATTAAGTTTTATTTATCTGCTGAAAACTTGGTTACCTGGACGAAATACACAGGCTATGATCCAGAGGTAAGCTCCTATGAACAAAATAATTTATATCCCGGAATTGACTTTGGTGCTTATCCAAATTCTAGAACATTCATTTCGGGCGTGAACGTAACTTTTTAAGTAAAAAAATATTAGACGATGAAAAAGATAATAACATTCCTATTAAGTGTCACTATACTAGTATCGTGCACGGAGCTGGAGGTAACACCAGACTCCTTTATAACCGAAGAAAATTTCTTCAAAACACAAGATGATGCCGTTGCGAGTGTAACAGCAGTTTATGCCTCATTGAGCATTGATCCAGGTGAGCAAAGCCTATTTGGTAGAAATCTTTATTTCTTGACCGATATGGCATCAGATTATGCTGCCGCTGGTGTTTCTGCTACGAATCCCCAAGTAAGAGCTTTGAGTAGTTTGACTCACGACGCAACTTCAGATCGTGTTCAAGTGGCTTGGCGTCAAATTTATAACGGAATCAACAGAGCCAATATAGCTATTGACAATATTCCTAAAGTAAATGGTACGGAGGTTGTTAAAACTAGATTGATTAATGAAGCAAAATTCATCAGAGCGTTACTGTACTTTCAGGCAGTTCGTCTTTGGGGAGGAGTTCCAATCGTTTTACACGAGGCAACTTCCATTAATGTGGAGAGTCTAAAGTCAAAAAGAGAGACTGTAGATGCCGTTTATGCACAAATTATTTCGGACTTGACAGATGCAGAAAGTTTGCCTAAAACTTATGCCGCCAATGAAGCTGGGCGTGCGACTTCGGGAGCAGCAAAAGCGATTTTGGCCAAAGTATATTTGACTAGAAAAGATTGGCCAAACGCTATTCTTAAATCGAATGAAGTCATTAATGGTGGTTATGGATACGCGCTTTTCGAAAATTTCGCTGATATATTCAATAAAGCGAAAAAGAATGGGAAAGAACATATTTTTTCTGTTCAGTTCGAACCAAATCAAGCTGGGAATGGTTCTAGCGGAAGTACTTTTCAAGCGACTTCTTTTACAGGATTTACGGCCACTGAACCGGCAGATATTATCTCGGATGTTGCCTTGTTTTATGACATCTACGCAGAAGGAGATACAAGAAGAGATGCCAGTTATGTAAAACAATTGCCTAATCCTGCAACAGGAACGCTTTTTACTTTTCCTAAACCGATTTTCAAAAAATATCTGGACCTTACAAACATAGCGACACCTTCCAATGTGGCGATTAATTTCCCAGTGATTCGCTATGCAGATATCCTTTTGTCTTTAGCGGAAGCGACCAATGAACAAAGTGGACCAACAGCTGAGGCACTAGAAGCCGTGAATCAAGTAAGAAGAAGAGCTTTTGGAAAAGCAATTTCGACTCCTGATGCAACAGTGGATTTGGTAGGACTTACAAATGTGCAACTAAGAGATGCTATTCGTGAGGAGCGCAAAAAAGAATTTGTACAGGAAGGGCAAAGATGGTATGATTTAGTGCGTTGGGGAATTTTGGTTAGCGAAGTGAAAAAAGTAACTGCCAAAAACTCTGTTTCCGAAAGAAACAATTTGTATCCAATTCCTCAAAGTGAACGAAATATTGACCCAGTAGGGTTACCACAAAATCCAGGCTATTAATTACTAAATTATAAAAACAATGAAAAATATTAAAATCAGTTCAAAATTTAAAAGCCCTCAAAAAGGGCTACTAGTTACTGCTTTGCTTGTTGCACAATTTGGCTTTGCCCAAAATAAACCGGATGCAAACTATAAAGGCGTTATCGGTAAAACATTGGCGGAGTCCAAAGAATATTGGCCAGAGCCTGTAAAAGCGCCAGCTGGTGCGCCAAATGTAGTGTGGATTTTACTGGACGACGTAGGATTCGGAGCTTCAAGCGCTTTTGGAGGTTTAATTCAAACACCAACTTTTGATGCTTTGGCAAATAATGGGCTTCGATACACTAATTTTCATACCACGGCAATTTGTGCTCCAACTCGTGCGGCATTATTGACAGGTAGAAATTCAGGAAGAGTTCACGTTAGTGGCTTTTCACACACTATTCTATCGGCAGGTTTCCCAGGTTGGGATGGAAGAATTCCATCGGATAAAGGAACGATTGCCGAGATTTTAAGGGAGAACGGTTATAACACTTTTGCAGTGGGTAAATATGGAGTGACTCCTGATGAGGATGCTACAGATGCAGGACCATTTGACAGATGGCCAACAGGAAAAGGATTCGATCATTTTTATGGATTTTTAGGATCACAAACGGATCAGTACAATCCTGACTTAGTGGAAGATCAAGTACACGTAAAACCTGATGGTCGCCATTTAAACGAATTAATTACCGATAAGGCTATTAGTTATATTCAAAAACAACAAAAAGCGGCACCAGGAAAGCCTTTCTTTTTGTACTATGCGCCAGGAGCTGCTCATGCACCACATCAAGTGGAAGCTTCTTGGAGTGATGCCTATAAAGGAAAATTTGATGAGGGTTGGGACGTTTATCGTGAAAAAGTATTGGCTAATCAAAAGAAATTGGGTGTAATCCCTGCCAATGCAATATTGCCGGAACGCAATCCTATTATTGGTGATTGGAAAAAACTGACTCCAGACCAAAAGAAAGTGTATGCCAGATTCATGGAAGTCTATGCAGGTTACCTTACCTATACGGATCACGAAATTGGAAGAGTGGTTAATTATTTGAAGGAAAGTAATCAATTGGATAATACCTTGATTTTTGTTGCCATTGGAGACAATGGAGCTAGTAAAGAGGGTACTCAAGTAGGAACAATTAGCCAGAATCTATTTGCTCAAGGAGTATCTGAGGAACAAAATCTTCAGAGCAATTTAGCTAATATAGGAGAAATTGGAACTGCAAAAGGACTCAATACAAACTACCCATTAGGATGGGCACAAGCCACCAATGCACCTTTTAAAAATTGGAAGCAAGATGCACAGTCAGAAGGAGGAACACGTAATCCTTTGATTATTTTTTATCCAAAAGGGATTAAGGAAAAAGGAGGAATTAGAAACCAATACAGTCACGTAACGGATATTCTTCCTACTACATTGGAAATTGCAGGAATTAAAGCCCCTGAAAAAATTAAGGAAATTAAGCAAGACATTATTCAGGGTTCGTCTTTATATGCTTCGTTGAATGATGCCAAAGCCGAATCATTACACAAAGTGCAGTACTATTATATTTTTGGCAACAGAGCCATATACAAAGATGGTTGGAAAGCGGGCGCAGCACATGCAAATCCTTTTACCTCACCAAATACTGCCGGTAAAAATCAAGCACCAGCACCAAGCAATTTTGATAATGATGTTTGGGAATTATACAACCTAAACGAAGATTTTAACGAGCGTGTGAATTTGGCAAGTAAGTACCCTGAAAAATTAGAGGAACTTAAAAAATTGTTTGATGAGCAAGCCAAAGAAAACAATGTCTACCCGTTAATTGATTGGCAGGATGTGTTAGGCAGAAAAATCCATAACCCAACTGGTGACAAAAATCAAAATCTTCAGGAGTTGATTCATAAAGCAACGCAATCAGGCACCACCAATTAATATTTAATCTGGAATTCAGGTCTTTTTATTAGAACTTAAAAAGGCCTGATTCTTAAAATTAATGAAAAAGAAATGAAAAATTTTATATACAATAGTGTAATTAAAGACCAGAAAAAAAGTATTCTGATTGCTACTTTGCTTGTTGCACAATTTGGCTTTGCCCAAAACCAGCCAGACCCAAACTACAAAGGGGTTATTGGAAAAACATTGGCAGAATCGAAGGAATATTGGCGTGAACCGGTAACTCCCCCAAAGGGTTCTCCAAATGTGGTTTGGATTGTTTTGGATGATGTAGGATATGGGGCTTCCAGTGCTTTTGGCGGTTTGATAGAAACTCCGGTATTAGAGAGTTTGGCCAATAATGGATTGCGTTATACCAATTTTCACACCACGGCTATTTGTGCGCCTACACGTTCTGCTTTGTTGACAGGAAGCAATTCTCATAAGGTTCATGTTGGAGGATTTTCGCATACTATAATGTCTGCGGGTTTTCCGGGATGGGATGGAAGATTACCTGCAAAAAACGGAACGATTGCAGAGATTTTGCGTGACAAAGGGTACAATACTTTTGGCGTGGGTAAATATGGTGTAACTCCAGATGAAGATGCAACAGATGCCGGCCCTTTTGACAGATGGCCAACCGGAAAAGGATTCGAACATTTCTTTGGATTCTTGGGTTCAGCAACAGATCAGTACAAACCAGATTTGATAGAAGACCAAGCACACGTTACTCCAGATGGAAGACACCTTAGCGAGCAAATTACAGACAAGGCGATCAGCTATATTACTAAACAGCAAAAAGCGGCTCCGGGTAAACCATTCTTTTTGTATTATTCCCCGGCTGCAGTTCACGCACCGCATCAGGTAGCTGCAAAATGGAGTGATGCCTATAAAGGAAAATTTGACGATGGTTGGGATGCATACCGTGAAAAAACACTTGCCAATCAAAAGAAATTAGGAGTTGTTCCTGCCAATGCTGTATTGCCTGAACGTAATTCACTTATTGCAGACTGGAAAAAATTAACGCCAGACCAAAAGAAAGTTTATTCAAAATTTATGGAAGTCTATGCTGGATATCTGACTTATACCGATTACGAAATTGGAAGATTAGTTAATTATTTGAAAGAATCCAATCAATTGGAGAATACTGTTGTTTTTGTTCTAATAGGTGATAACGGAGCCAGTAAAGAAGGAACGCTGCAAGGAGCTGTCAACAGACAAACCTATGTAGTTGGAGAAACAGAAGAGCAGGTATTTCAAAATAATTTAAACCGAATTGGTGAAATTGGGACACCTCAAACGTATGCCAATTATCCTTTGGGTTGGGCACAAGCGACTAACACTCCATTTAAATCTTGGAAACAAGATGCCAATTCTGAAGGAGGAACCCACAATCCTTTGATTGTTTATTATCCAAAAGGAATTAAAGAAAAAGGGGGAATCAGAAACCAATACAGCCACGTAATTGATATTTTGCCAACAACTCTTGATATTCTTGGAGTAAAAGCACCAGAGTCTATAAAAGGAATTAAGCAGGATACCATCCAAGGATATTCATTTTACAATTCTTTGAATGATGCCAAAGTAGTATCGGATCACAAAATTCAGCACTATTACATTTTTGGGGCCAGATCCATTTATAATGATGGTTGGAAAGCTGCCGCAGCACATCACCCAAATTCAATTGAAGTGAAAGAGGCATTGGCAGACAAATCTAAAGCGAATGTTTTGAATGCTGATTTTGACAAAGATGTTTGGGAATTGTACAACATCAATGAAGATTTCAATGAAAGAAAAGATTTGGCCAAGAAATATCCAGAAAAAGTTGCCGAGTTAAAAAAACTGTTTGATGAGCAGGCCAAGAAAAACAACTTGTATCCATTAATAGATTGGTCGGATGTTTATCAAAGAAGAATACATAAAACACCAGCTACGGAAGGACAATCTGCCCAGGAATTATTGAGCAAAGCAAATAAGTAAAAACTATTTCAGAGCTGTTAAGTTTGAAGTTGACAGCTCTGATATTTAAATGAGGAGAGCAATGTTTGCTACTAATATTTTAAAATGATAATTAAATTATATAAAGAACAATTTAATTGTTCTTTAAAACAATTAAATGTTTTTAAATATTAATTAAATTTTTCTAAAGAACAATTTAATTGTTTTAAATATTAATTAAATGTTTTTAAAGAACAATTAAATGTTTCTAAATAATATTTAATTGTTTAAAAAAAATAATAATTAAATAGTTTTAAATAATAATAAATATTCACATATGAAACTGATAGATTTTATAACCATTGGAAAAAAGATTGTCGTTGGGGCGATTGTCTTTTTCGTACCGTTAGTCATTTTGGCTGGAGGCTTAGCATTAGTTAATCAACTTTTAAAATAAGAAATCATGGCATTAGATCAAAAATTAAAAAGAAAACTAACAAGAGATTTAAGTATAAGTCTTTTGATTTACAGTTTGCCGGTATTGGCAATATTCCTTTATTTTAAATTAAGCAATGGTGATGTGAGTCAGTCGCATCTTGTATTGCCTTCATTTTTAGAATTCGCAAAACCTGCATTCGAAAACATTCGAACTTGGGGATTAATCGTTTTTATGCTTGTTTTAGGAGCAGTTGAATTTGCCGCAGGTTTATATGATGACCAATGGACTGGGACGGAACGAAAAATTGACATCATTTGTTTTTTGGCACCAAAACTGCTTTTGCCACCTGTGGTTGCATTTTTTAGTTTAACCGCTTTACCATATTTAATTCCAAATTTGGCAAATGCCCTTTCTTGGGTTCCGTTTTGGGGAGGTTTTTTCTTAATTGCAATTGCCGATGATTTAACGCAGTATTGGTACCATCGCTTGCATCATCAAGTGCCATTTTTATGGCGTTTTCATAGAACACACCACTCAGCTCCTTATATGGGAATGGCGATGGCTTCAAGACAAAATTTTATTTATACAGTTCTTTTTTCCCAAATTTATTTGACGGCTACGTTGACTTATTTAGGGTTGGGATTACCGGCTTTGTTTGTTTTGGTTGTAAAAAGTTTTATCACTTTGGGTGCACATTCTAGTATTGCTTGGGACAAACCATTTTACAAATACAGAATATTGCATCCAATTGCCTGGGTTTTGGAACGATTAATTTCGACTCCGGCTACGCATCATGCGCACCATGCAGATACAAGCGGTGATGGAGTAGGGCACTTTAAAGGTAATTTTGGAAATATGTTTTTCCTATGGGATGTAATTTTTGGGACAGGTTTAATTACACGTAAATTCCCTAAATCATATGGAACGAAATCATACAAAAGTGAAGAGTGGTATGCACAATTTCTTTGGCCAATATTCAAATCCAAAAAAGAAGGAAGTCCTTTAGCAGATGGTGTGCTTGCACTGCCAATTTCTCAAAAGCAGGAAACTGTTTCAACAAATCAAAACATATACGAGCCAGTTCAATCTTAATGATTATGAAAAAAAATAAAATATTCAAAAACAGTATTACTGCAATTGTCCTGTTCGTTGCTTTGGGTGCTTTCGCGCAAAATCAAAATACATTTACGTTGCAGTTAGCTTCTTTTTCGACAAAAATTAAGGAGCAGACAAAACCTCAGATAATTGATGCCAGAAGCCCTGAAGAGTTTACAATAAACCATATCGAAGGTGCGGTTAATTTTAATTTGGAAACGGCGGATTATACTAAATATGTGGCTCAATTAGACAAGTCAAAACCGGTGTTCATCTATTCGATTGGGGCAGGAAGAAGCGGACAATTAGCCAAAGAATTATTGAAAAACGGTTTCTCGGAAGTACATGATTTAGAAGGTGGGATTGCTGCTTGGATAGGTGGAGGGAAACCTTTTTATTCCAATTCAAAAAGTAAATTGTCGTTGGCAGAATACCAAAAGATTATTTCTGATAACAATACGGTTTTAGTTGACATTGGATCTAGATATTGTGGTGCTTGCAAAAAAGTAAAGCCAGTTTTGGAAACCATCAGAACTGAATATGGAGCCAATTTAAAAATTGTAGAAATTGACTTAGAAGAAAGTCCACAGGTCATAGCCGATTTAAAAACGGTAAAGGTTTTTCCAACTTTGATTTTATATAAAAACGGAAAAATCATTTTCAAAAAAGAGGGCTTGGGAGAATTGAAAAAAGATGTTGACTTGGCTTTGGCCCAATAATAATAGTAAGATAAAAAATCATCAGTTGCTCCCGAAAGTGGCAGAGAGTGGAATTAAATTAAGTTTTTTGGTTATTTTGACCGAATGAAGATTTGAGCATTATCAAATAGCTAAAGTGAATCACATGATGAGCAATAAATGTGATTTCTTTAAATGATTGTGAAAAGCTGTTGGAAATTCGGAAGAAAGTTTTAGGTAGGTTTGGGCTTAGTTTTAATTGCATTGCACTTTCGGGGAGACGGATGATGAATAATAAAAATATGAAATGAGCATGAGTATAATTTGGTCGCTAGCACCAATTAAGATATGCGAATTACATATGACAGATAAAAAAATAAATATCTACATATGAAAATACATAGTTTAATAGCTGGATTTGTTTTGTCTGGCTTAAGTTCAGTTTTTGCGCAAGAGAGTAAAGCGGTTGCTGTTGTTGCCACAAAAGAGTGTCAAGCTTTTTGCAAGGCAAACACTTCCAAAAAAGCATTGTTGTTACAATCCATTAAGAATAATTCCAAGGGGAACGCTGTTGCTACTTCAACCAATGGTATGGTTTGGGTCGCGGCAGGGAATTTCAATATGGGAACTAATGATTATCCAGATGCAAAGCCTATTCATGAAGTAAGTGTCAAAGGATATTGGATTGATGAAAATGAAGTGACTAATGCCCAATTTGCGGCTTTTGTACGAGCAACAAATTATGTGACAATAGCAGAAAGGCCACTGAATCCAGCTGATTATCCAGGTGTGCCACTTGATAAATTGGTACCGGGTTCTGCGGTATTTTTGCCTCCTGCTGGCAAAGTACCTTTGGATAATATACAACAATGGTGGCAATATGTGCCGGGAGCCGATTGGAAACATCCTTCAGGACCTGAAAGCAATATCGAGGGATTGGAAAATTATCCTGTGGTTCAAATTAGTTATGTTGATGCGAAGGCTTATGCAGAATGGGCGGGAAAACGACTTCCAACCGAAGCAGAATGGGAGTTTGCTGCTAGGGCTGGAAGAACACCAACAAAATATTATTGGGGAAAAGATCTTAAACCAAATGGGAAATGGGTTGCGAATATTTTTCAAGGGAGTTTCCCAAATAATAATACAGCCGAAGATGGTTTTGTGGGTGCCGCACCTGTAGAATCTTTTTCAAAAAATCCTTTTGGAATATATGATTTGGAAGGAAATGTTTGGGAATGGTGTAGTGATTTATACCGTGACGATTATTATAAAAATAGCTCTGCCAATAATCCCAAAGGGCCCTCGACCAGCAATGATCCCGAAGAGCCTGGAGTAGAAAAACACGTGCAGCGTGGAGGTTCTTTTTTATGCAGCGATCAATATTGTATTCGGTATGTTGCGGGAAGCCGAGGAAAAGGAGAAACGACCAGTGCTTGTAATCACTTGGGATTTCGATGTGTTAAGGATAAATAATAAAGTTCAAGATCTAAATAAAAATTTTTAAAAAAATGTCACAAAACACAAAACAATTTGCCATTCACGAAGATTGGACGGTAGTAATCTTAGGTTTTCTGATTATTGGATTATCGCTTTCGGTTTTTCTTCTCCCAGTTCCAGTATTTAAATGGGCAAATTATACTGAACTTGTAGAGGATGTGTTTGGCTACGTTAATTTGAAAATTGTTTTACAGCAATTTATTTACCTAACGGCTATTGGAACTTTAGGAACTTTTCTAATAGGAAAGTCTGTTAAGGATTTTTTGCTGGGGTTTCCTGCCGTATATGTACTGACGGTTGTTGCATTGACAATTGCAGGTAATGGGCAGGTAAAAGCGCTTAATCTGGAAGCTGTAATTTTTAGTCTTTTTATAGGCTTATTCATTGGTAATTTCTTTACGCTCCCAACTTGGTTTCGTTCAGCACTTTCTACAGAATTGTTTGTTAAAGTTGGATTGATATTACTTGGTACCAGTGTGATTTTTTCAGATATTCTTAAGGCTGGTTTTTTAGGATTATTGCAAGCTTTAGTTGTAGTGCTGTCGGTTTGGTATTTTGCATTTTGGTTGTGCAAAAAGCTAAAAGTAGATGATGAACTCACTATGATGATATCCAGTGCCGTTTCTATTTGTGGAGTTTCGGCTGCAATTGCTACTTCTGGCGCCATAAAAGGAGACTCGAAGAAACTTTCCTATGTGATTTCTATGGTATTGATTACGGCTATCCCAATGATGATTTTTATGCCAATTATTGCAAAGTATTTTAACTTTTCAGAAGAAGTAACTGGCGCTTGGCTCGGAGGTAGTATCGACACTACGGGAGCTGTTGTTGCATCTGGTTCGCTGGTAGGAGAAACTGCTTTGAAAATAAGTACAATTGTAAAGTTTTCGCAGAATGTACTTTTAGGCATAGCGGCATTTGCGATATCCATATACTGGACATACACTAAGAATAAATCGTCTGAGGTTATTGAGTCTAAACCGACTTTGAGGATTATCTGGGAGCGCTTTCCAAAGTTCGTTATTGGTTTTATTGCTGCGTCATTGGTTTTTTCTTTTCTGGTTCCAATTGAAGTTAGGGATGCAACTAAAGACAGTTTGAAAAACCTTCAGAGTATTTGGTTCGCTTTGGCTTTTACCAGTATTGGTTTAGAGACAAATTTTAAAGATTTATTGAATTCAAATAGTAAAAAACCGTTCTATGCTTTCTTAATAGCACAAACGTTTAATGTTATCATTACTTTAATCATTGCCTTTATTTTGTTTGGCAAATGATGGAGTGTAATTAGCTGAGGAGAAAGACCAAATCCTCATGCTGTACAGTAAAATTAATTCTGTTTATCATACGGAACAGAGTTAATTGATTTTGGGTCATACTTGATTTTTTTTTTTTTGTAAGTGCAATAATTCATTTTTGAATTGTTGCACTTTTTTTTGTAAGATATATATTTATTAAATATTTTTCTGTGTTAATTTGTCGATTTTTTTTGTTGGTTAGCGAACTTTTTAATTATTTTTGAAGTAATGAATTTTTTAAACAAAGCAAATGAGTTATAAAATTACGCTACTTCTTACAGTCTTCTTTTCACTTTCCCTTTTTGCTAATGTTTCTCAGGCAGAAAAGGATGTCCTTATAAAATTAAACCAAACTACCAATGGTGCTAAATGGATTAATAAATGGGATCTTTCGTTGCCAATGGATAAATGGTATGGAGTCAAAGTTGTTGATGATAAGGTAATTTCCATAAACTTAAACAATAATAATTTGACAGGTCGTATTCCTGTTGAGATTAGTACATTGTTGAATTTACAGGAACTGAATTTAGGCACCAATTTATTGAATGGTGAAATTCCACTCAATATTGGTAATTTGAAGAATTTGCAAGTTTTGGACCTTTCGTTTAATAAATTAACTGGTTTTATTCCTGTTTCAATTTGTACTTTACCTAATTTAAAAACATTAGTACTCGATCGAAATATTTTATCGGGTGAGTTGCCTCCACAAATAGGGAAACTTTCGATGTTAGAGACTTTATCATTGTATGAAAATTCTTTTCAAGGACAATTACCTGTCTCTTTTTATGAGTTAAAATCTTTAAAATCAATATCTTTGTATTCTAATAGATTTACAGGAAAATTAAGTCCTGCAATTGGTAATCTAGTTTTGTTAGAAAATTTAAACCTTTTTGACAATGATTTTAGAGGGCAAGTCCCATTAGAATTGGAGAAATTAATCCATTTGAAAAAAATGAATATATCCTATAATTTGTTCTCAGGACTAGTTTCCAACAGATTGTCATTATTGGATAAATTAAATATGACCATGCGAAATGAAGTCGGAAACGTAGTTTCGTTACCCGTTATTAAAGGGTAATACTTCATTGCAAGGATTGAAGAGATCGAAAGTTGTTTGTTTTAATACATTTAGTTAGAATACCCTGTAAACTCATACATTACAGGGTTTTTCGTTTTTATATGTTATCCTAATTGTATATTATTTGGACAAATTAATTTCTGGATTAATAAACATTATTTGATTCTTACTCCTTTTCTTTTTTAGATGATGGCAAAAAGGCAGAATGCTCACTCTTAGCCCCGGTTGAAGTGGAAATCTTTATAAGTCTCGTCTTTTGGGACGAGACTTATAAGATTACCTTACTATACATTTATTTTCATAGGAGTTCAGTGAACTTCGTTTGTAAAGTAAAACGGGACGATGTTGACAAAAAAGCCTGATGTTTCTGCTCCAAAAACAATAATCGACCCTAGCTTATTGAATTCCCCTTCCTTTTTTAGTATTAAAATTTAATTTATTTAAACTATTGTTATTGTGGTAGTTGTATAATTGTGTTAAATTAGTGGAGAAAATAATACATTCTTTTTTTATGCAATCTTGATTACAAACAGTTTTTTGGGAGTTGTGCTTTTCTGATTAATGGTCAATGAAACTCCTCTTTAAAATTGGCTCTTTCCTTTTTTGATTTGGTTTGAAATTGCTTGACATGATTATGTACATGTTGCGTTTTTTTGAATCAACCTTGCCCGTGATTTAGTAATATTAGATATAACTTAATAAATAGAACAATGGCAGAATTAAAAAAACAGCAAACTGCGTTAGGAGACGCAGCAGCGAGACAGTTAGCAATTGCAACCCGTTCGGTTCCTCAAATGGGAACAATAACCCCAAGATGGCTGACACATCTTTTGCATTGGGTTCCTGTAGAAGCAGGGGTGTACCGTTTGAATAAAGTTAAAGATGCGACACATATCGAAGTGGATTGTTCGGCGAGAGATGAACGTTCACTTCCCAATACTTTTGTGGATTATATCGATAATCCCAAGGAGTATAATTTGGCAGCGGTTCAAACGATTGTTGAAGTGCATACCCGTGTTTCGGATTTGTACAGTAAACCATATAACCAAATTACGGAACAATTGCGTTTGGCTATTGAAACTATTAAGGAAAGACAAGAAAGCGAATTAATCAATAATAAAGATTATGGTTTATTGAGTAATGTGGTTCCTTCTCAAATTATTAAAACCAGAACAGGAGCACCAACACCAGATGATTTGGACGAATTGTTGACCAAAGTATGGAAAGAGCCTGGTTTCTTTTTGTTGCATCCGTTGGCTATCGCAGCATTTGGCCGTGAATGTACCCGTCGCGGAGTTCCGCCTCCAACAACTTCTATGTTTGGTTCCCAATTCCTAACTTGGAGAGGGATTCCGCTTATTCCTTCGGATAAATTACCGATTAAAAACGGAAAATCTAAAATCATATTGATGCGTACTGGCGAAAGCCGTCAAGGTGTAATTGGACTTATTTTACCTGGTTTGCAAGGAGAACAATCCCCTGGATTATCTGTTCGTTTTATGGGTATCAATGAAAAAGCGATTGCTTCCTATTTGGTATCGTTGTATTGTTCATTGGTAGTAACTGTTGATGATGCAATTGCGGTGCTGGAAGATGTGCAAATAGACAAGTACCATGAATACAAATACTAACAATCCTGGATTGCCGAATATTGAGGATTTGCAGCATTTAGCCAATGAGTTGTTCAGTGCTTTGCCCAACGAATTTCCAAAAGAGATTTCCTTGAGTCCAGATCATAATGAACATCCTCGTGCGACTAAAATAGCTAAAACACTCCTCACAGCCGGTAATTTAGGTCAGGTAGAAACCATTTTTCCAGTTAGTAGCCATGATACTTTAATGGCTCAATCGGGTTATGCACCGCCTGTAATTCCAAATCAGGCTGGAAGTCCTTTGGGTTTTTCACAATCTCCTCCATCAATGGGAGGTTTTGGTGGATCTCCATCGGTTGCTTCTTATGGAAATTTAGGGACTTTAGGAGTAGTTCCTAATTCTTTTTCGGGGATTCCCGATCCTAATTTTTTGGAACAGGACTTAAATGGTGTTGATATTTCAAAATATGCATTGGGAAGTGGAGACACACCGTTTGCTGTCGGTACGGGCAATAACGTGAATATGGAAAATCCGCAGACCGATTTCGCCGACATGAATTTGCAGAATAAAAAAGAAGAGTCATCCTATTTGCCATTTGAATATGAAGGAGCTTCTTTTGAAGCTGAATTAAAAGCGGCATTGGATTTGGTAAATACTAGTTTTGGGATTCCTTTGGAAAAAGACTCAGTTGGATTGGGACAAAAGAGCAGTTATTATTTTTTAGATCAAAACCCGTTTGCTTTTGATTCCAGAAAAACTGAGTTTTCATCTGTTGTGCCTATTCAACCACAATCCAGAAGCGGATGGGTTGGATCTAATTTTGATGCGAATTTGATCAAGAAAGATTTTCCGATTTTGAGCGAGACAGTAAACGGGAAACCATTAATCTGGTTCGATAATGCGGCGACTACCCAAAAACCGAAGGCAGTGATTGATCGTGTTGCCTATTTTTATGAACATGAAAATTCTAACATTCATCGGGCAGCACATGAATTGGCCGCAAGAGCTTCTGATGCTTATGAAGCCGCCCGTGAAAAAGTGAGAGTATTTCTGAATGCGGGTTCTGTGAATGAAATTGTTTTTGTTCGAGGAGCGACCGAAGGAGTTAATTTGGTAGCCGAAAGTTGGGGAAACCATAAACTGGTGGCGGGTGACGAGATAATTGTCAGCCATTTAGAACATCACGCTAATATAGTTCCCTGGAAACGTTTGGCTGATAAAAAAGGATTGGTTTTGAGAGTGATTCCGGTGGACGATGACGGACAAATTTTGCTTGATGAATATGCCAAATTGCTGAATTCTAAAACGAAGTTGGTTGCGTTTACTCAAGTTTCCAATGCATTGGGAACGGTAACGCCTGCCAAACAAATGGTTGAAATGGCTCATGCCGTTGGAGCCAAAGTGCTTTTGGACGGGGCACAGTCAGTTTCGCATATGAAAGTAGATGTTCGTTATCTCAATGCCGATTGGCTTGTTTTCTCTGGACATAAATTGTTTGGCCCAACAGGAATTGGCGTTGTGTATGGAAAAGAAGATTTGCTGAACGAAATGGAACCGTATCAATCCGGGGGGAATATGATTCAGGATGTGACTTTCGAGGAAATAAAATATCATATAGCGCCGAATCGTTTTGAAGCAGGTACCGGAAATATTGCTGATGCGATAGGCCTTGGCGCAGCAATTGACTACATTTCGAAAATAGGTATTGAAGCGATTGGACAGTATGAGCATTATTTGTTGGAATATGCCACACATTTACTCAAACAGATTCCAGGAGTACGATTGATAGGGACTGCTGCCAACAAAGCGAGCGTACTTTCGTTCACTTTGGAAGGTTTTACTAATGATGAGGTTGGAAAAGCGTTGAATAGGGAAGGGATCGCAGTGCGCACCGGACACCATTGTGCACAACCTATTTTAAGGAGAATGGGAGTAGAAACCACCGTTCGCCCTTCATTGGCTTTTTATAATACTTGTCAAGATGTGGATGTGTTTATAGAAACGCTCTGGCGATTAAAAACGGATAAATAGCAAAAACCTCAGGATTGTCCTGAGGTTTTTTCTTTGATTTTGTTGCTCTCTCTTTATAAAATAGAACTGGAGGATTGATGATGAAACTCAGGTTCGGATATTTTTTTTGTATTCTGTAAACCGAAAAGCGGTCGAACCAATAACCATCTTCTAATTAAGAATTCATATATTACCCACGACAGTAAAAAAGTTCCGATGGACATAATCGAGAATTTAAAGAAAGAATTCCATTGTAAATTCATTAAGTAATAACCCAAAAATACTGTTATCGTTTGGTGAAGGATGTAAAAAGGATATACTGCCTCATTACAGTATGTTAATGTTTTACTTGGTTTGTTGAGGTATTTTGAAGCATACCCAAACAGCGTTAGAATCCATGACCAAAAGGAGAAGACTTTGATTAAAGCTTCAGTAAAATGTCTAACGTAACTATCCTCAAAAGCGGTGATGATACACATTAGTAATGTAAAACCAATTATGCCACATTTTAAATAGGTCTTTCTGTTTGCTTCCACCGTTTTCCAGAAAGTTTCTTTTACGGAGATTAACAAGAATCCAAAAAAGAATAAAGTGATGCTATTGATAATGACAAACCAATCGCCAACCAAAGCATGAGTTTCTTTGAAAAAAGGCTCTATAAAAGCTTCGATCAGATAGAGCGGAACTATAAACCAATATAGACCGAATCTGGTACTGCTTATTTTTGTGGTAGTTCTTAGTATGAAATTATTTGGGTTGTTTCTTAAAAATATAAAAGCAGGAATAAGTACCAACGAGAATAGTAGTAAGTAAGGGATGAACCATAAATGATGCCAACTCAAGTTCCCAACGGGATATGTACCAATAAAGGCGTGCGAAGGCCAAAAGTCGAAATAACTGCCTTCGATCATTCTTTTTGAAAACTTTTCAAAATATACTTGCGGAGGCACGATAACCAACATTCCAAAAATTAACGGGAGTAGTAATTTTTTGGTTCTTTCAAAAGCGAATTGAGCTGCAGTTCTTTTCGAAAGGGCATAGGATGTTCCCATTCCGGAAATGACGAAAAGGATAGGCAGTCGCCATTGGTTTAAAAACAACATTGGATATTTAATCCATTCGTAGGTAATGTTATTTTTGATGTGCCACTCCCAATCCGGAGCTACAAAAAACATTCCCACATGATAAAAAATGAGTAATCCAAATACTATTACTCGAAGCCAGTCTAAGTCATATCTACGCATAAGTTCTAAAGTTTTTTGCAAATGTGTTAGCAAAAAAACAACACTGCAAATTCTTGTTCTGAATCGCAAGATTATGTGACGAAAGGCATTGTTCTGGGATGGTTGGCAAGATTTTGGGACAAACAACAAAGTGTTTTTATCGCTATGCAGTTGCAGTTTCGAACGATTGAATGAAGTTTCTGGAAACGGGAACGGTATCTGGGCAGTCTTTTAGTTGCACTTTATATCCTTGTGCATTTCCGGTAACCTTTTCGATGTGGTTTAGATTTAATAAAATTGATCGATGAGTTTTAATAATAAACGGAAAAGTACTCAACTGAATTTCCAAATTTTTGATAGGGATGCGTTTGATGAGTTTTTGAACTTTATCTTCTTTTTTGAGGAATATCTCAGCATAGTTTCCTTCCGCTTTGGCGTAAATAAAACTATGGCTTTCGAAAACAAATTTTTCCGATTTCACTTCTGTTTCAATAGTGACAGATGTGTTGTTTTGGATTTTCTTTGCATCAGTTATGGAGGAAGAAATACGGTCTGCTTTTTGACTATTTTTAAGTTGCTGTCTGTTTAAATTGATGGAAATGATGATAGGAGCAAGGAAAATACCAGCGATAAATGTATTGGAAATTTCTTCTATGAAATATCCCCAAGACCAATTCATGGGGTTGTCATAAATCACATCACGGATCAGAAATTGCGTGATTCCAGTAAAAAGAAGCAGAAAGAAAACTAAGATGCATTCGTTTTTGATTTTCCAGTCGTCAGTCGCTTTTGGAAACAGTTTACAGATTAATGCAATGCACAGCAATACTAATATAGGGGAGAAGGAATGGACGCAGCATATCCAAAAATAATGCATTTTCTGTTCTTGAGGGTTTACGTCAAAAGGCTGGAGCATGTAGTTGAAAAAAAAAGAAATCAAAAAAAATACAGCTGTTATTTGGAGAAGTTTTTTGCCTTCATAATAAAACGGATATGGCTGTTTCAAAAAGTTAAGAAGTGATGTTTTTTGATTCATTTTTTATTTGTCTTATGAGATGCTATAATTGCTAACCTATTTGTGTCTTGCGGAATTGTTGATTTTAGTTTAAAACAAATATATGTATAAAATCGTACTAACCGCAACAATTAATAAGCTGTCAAGCGTAGTTCATCTACCGAATAATTTATGAAAATTTTACATACTTAATTTCATTCGTAATCATTTTATTAATTAGCTTTGTTATAAACTGATAATTTAACGGTCGTTATTATATCATTTTCTTATTTTTAAAAGCTTTAATAAAGAATTCAACGAATATAGAGTTGAGACGATAAATTTAATTTAACCACATTTTAATCTTAAATAATATGGTAGTACAGTATCAAGGGGAGCAAAACGGAATCCCGACAACATTCACTTTAAGAATCATCGGGAACAATCTATCGAAAAGTAGTTCGAATTACCAAATTGATTTATTGGTAGGCGACAAACAGTTACCGACTTTTACGACATTAATTCACCAGAGTTTGTCTAATTGTTTAAAAGAAATTTACTTGTTTAGAAAACACAATGGTATCAAGTTTAATGCTTCTTCAGAGAAAGTAGCCCCTAAATTAGTTCCTTATGATTTGGTTTTATATAACGCTCACAAGCAAGGCTTGTTCGCTGCATAAAAAAATTTCTTAATTTCATAAAAAGACTGTTCATGATTTGAACAGTCTTTTTTTTGTGGGGTGGGATGGAGATTGTTTGCTAAATTTTTGATCTAAATTATTGCATAGTACAATATTTAAGAATTCAATAAATAAAAATAATTCAGATTTCTCTGGAGCTTTCAAGTAGTGGAACAGGACTCAGATCGTATTAATATGTTAATGTTAGTAATTGTACATAAATCTATATATTTTAAAGAATTCTTTGTTTTATTTCTTACCAAAATGATAGCATAATCCGTACAAAAAGGTATCCACTACATTATCAGCACCAACAATAACTCCTATATTTGGTGTAATTCTTACTTCTAGTGCCCCTCCATAGGCAAACTGAATTGTTGTATTTTCCGCATCCATTTGTTTTAAGCTGGTACCGCCCATTTTTACTGTTACAGTAACCCTTTTAAATTCTCCTCCTAATGAGCCATATATTCCATAAAATGATTTTTCATCATTCACTGTGTCAAATTGAGTTCTTTCAAACGAAACTCCATATGTTAGGATGTCAGTATATGAGACCCCTATTTCATAAGAGTCTGGTGCTGCTAATAAACTGACTTGAGTGCCTGGATAATAGTTGTCATTATCTTTAGCATATTGTTCTCTTTTTGATTGTGAGTTTGCTTGTGATGTTATTAAAATCATTAGTAATAGTAATTTTTTCATAACTATTCGTTTAAAATGTTACTAAAATCATCTTCTTTATTTTCCGATATGTGTTTTTGTAATTGTTTGTCACTAATGGAGTAGGCATTTTTAGAGAAATAATCTAAAAATTAAAAGTAAGTTCTGGGGTGACTGTTGCTTTAAATTCCTCACTCAATTATATATCTATATAAAGTTAATGTATTAATAGTCAATTACATAAAAATTTAAGTACAATTTAACTGCCTAAAATTATAAATGGTAAAAATAATTTACAAGCAGATATATTTTTTGTTATTTTATTTATTTGTGGAGTGAAAAATGTGCTTGAAAATAATAGATTAGATGTTTTTTATAAGGAAGAAGTAGTGGTATATAACGAAAAAAGCTCCAGATTTCTCTGAAGCTTGTCTTAGTAGCTCGTAATCTTGAAAAATCTAACGAGTTTCTGGAAGATTATTATAAAAAATATTTGTGTGAAATGATCTTTAAAAAAGTGATTTTTTAAATTTAAACCTACACACTTTTTTAGGATGGCGTTAAAAAAGGAATCACTTTATTGATCCATAAGATGATTTTTATTAGATTCCTTCAAGATTCAGGTAAAAATGATTAGTTCCGAACCCCAACTTTGATCTATTGAAGATTGATGTTTATCATCTCTCCGTCTTTAACAATTTTATTGATTAATGTTTTCTTGCCATCAGATACTGTAATTTTTAGTTTTTTATCGACTCTTTCAACGGTAATGTCAAAATCATGTTCAAATGCATAGATATGACGCAATTTCATCACTGGCCAGGATTTAGGAAGGCGTGGTGTGAAATCGAAACTGTGTAAACCTGTAGGACGGATGCCAAATAATCCTTCGGTGAAAATTCTGCAATACAAGCCACTTTCTGCCGAAAGGTGACGTTGATCTCCTTCTGGATAGGCTTCTACAGGGTAAGGAACATGATCGCCCAATAAACGACGGTTTGAATAATAATGTAAAAATTCAAGCGCTTTGTCTGTTTCTCCTGCTGCCAATACACCTCTCAACGCATATAAAGTTGATCGATCCCAAAATATTTTGTCACCTGCAATACTGGCAAGACCATCTTTAGTCCATAATCTTGGTGAAAATAAAGCGGCTATAGTTCCGTCTTTTCGATCATAGATACCCATTGTGAGTGGGGTACATATCCATGCTCTTAGAATGTCATTCTCTTTGTAATATTTGTAGGTCTCAAATCCTTCTACTTTAGAACCAAAATACTTTTCAATAGCTGTTCTTAATTTTTCAGCTTGAGCTTTGTATGTTTTAAGTTGAGCTTCGTCTTTTCCTAAAGCTTCACCCAAATAAACTGCTGAATTAAGTGCATCGTAGTATAAAGAAGAAGTGTTAAGGTTTGCTTTTCCGGCAGGAAGACGTCCTTCTAGTTCATCAGAATCAGAGGTTACTACACCATCAGTGTTTAATTTTCTGTGACAGTATTCAAGACACCATTCAATTAATGGCCATAATTGTTTGGCCTCATTTACATTTCCTCTGGAAAGGGCATAACGTGAAGCTCCATAAGCAATCATTGCTCCATCACCACGGTCACCGGCTCCATCCCAAATATCAGTTCCCTCTGCAACGATTGAACTTGGAATTGGTTTATATTCTTTGTTGATGAATCTTGCAAATTGGAGGTAAGCGTTTAATGATGCTTTATTGCCATATTCGTACCCTAAATAAGGAAAGAAAGGCCCAATATATTCTGCTTGATCGTTAGCCCATATAGCGGCGTAATAAGATTCTCCTCCTGGGCCGTGCATAGGACCGCCTTTGGTTTCGAAAATACTTTCTGAAGCTCTGATTTTAGCAAAGGCAAATTCTGTATTCAAAACCTGGTCAGGTGTTTCTAATACAAGTTTGTTCCATACTTCATGGATTAATTTTAAGCGTTTGTTTTTTTCTTCATCTATATTTACTGCTGGAACTTGTTCATTTGCTTTAACCCCGGAGTAGAAAACAGAAAAACTAATTGTTTCATTTGCTTGAAGATTAAAATTCCCTTGATTAAAAATATCTACGTGTAGAGCGTAACTGCCTTCTGTTCCTTTTGCTGGATCTGAAGTGTAAACAGCATTTGATTTTGGAATTTCTACCGCGCAGGTTTTTCCGGAGATGTTTTTAATGGTATAAATTTCGCAATAGCCTGCCAAGGTTGTTGATGGGAAATACTGTCTGGTTAGTTCAAGGATGTTAGCGGCTTTACTCTTAACAAGCAATGTTCCATTGAGAGTTAATGAAACTACTTTTTCTGCTGTGATAGGTTTGTAATTCACCGTTACCAAATCAAAGGCATCTTGCGCAAATTGTCGCGTAAGACTTGCGTGGGTATTATTGGGAATGGTTCTTAACATTGGCCACACTAAGCTGCGGGTGGCATGGAAGGAACCATCTGCAGCTACACCGTATCGGAGAACGCAAGAGATTTTTTTACCACTCATTTCGATATGATCATCATGGGGAATGTTGCTATTTATTTGCCAAGAAATAGAACCATCTTGATCGATTTGCCAGCGGCGGTCTTCCTGCGAAAATGATTTACTCGTTATAAAGCAAAAAGCTACAACGGCAAATAAAAAAGGTCTTCGTTTTTTCTTAAATGATTTGTTCATGAAATTTATTTTTAAATTGCTATTATCTATTATATTAGTAGCGTTTGGATGAGTAATTTTTTTTGGATAAATATTTTGCTTATTTTGTTATTACTTGCATGATGCATTTATTTTTTGTCCTGAATTTACTGGGACATCAACAAATGTATATGAATTCCCGTTATCATCTTTCTTGTGATTGGCAACAATTTTTTCATTATTTATAAATACCGTATCATAACTTCCGGAAAACATGGCTCTCCATTGTACAGGAATGTTGCCTTTGTTATGAAGCGTTGTTTTTTGACTTTCTTGTTTTAAAAATAGCACCGTGTTTAAAACGGGTAAATTGTCCACTTCGGATATTACTCCACTTTTTCCGCGATATAAAGTAGTTACCGTCTTTTTTGTGGCATCAGGTTCTATCCCCATATAGCCATGTATAATACCCTCAATTACACTATAGGAAACTTCAGGGTATTCTCTTCTTTTTGTAGTAGGATCTGTTAAGTATAAAATATATTCATAGGCTTTATCTCCAAATCCATATTTGTACAGTAAAAAAGGAAGATAAGATGAACTCTCAACATTTGCTTTTTCTGAAATAATGTGTTCAATCATTTTTTTAGTTCGGTTTGTATCTTTAAGAGCATCAAACCATAATAAAAAGAGTTCGCTGGGATCCTTACTAAATTTACCGTCACTAGTATAGATAACATTATAAGTTGAAGCCGTGCTATCCCACCAGATATTCTCTATATTTAGCTGATATTTTTCTGCTTTTCTTTCGTAGAATTCTGCTTTTTTAATATCACCGTTTAGCTTTAAGATAGAAGAGTATGTCATCAATCCACGGTAAATTGCAGCGACCAAATCTACTCCCATTATTAATTTCGGAATTCCTTCAGAATATGATGGCAGACCGCGACTACTGTGAAAAGCGTTTTTACTATCGAAAGTAACACTGGCATTTGGAAATTCTGGTCTTGTTAATAATGAGTCTGCATCTAGTATCCAACGGTCTATATATTTGGTTGCGGATTTTTCGAAGAAATTTTCAAATTCTGGTTTTTTTATATAGGCTTCATCGCCTGTCCATAAGTACAATCTCCAACAAGCGAACATTACATCAAAATTACTGCCAAGGTTATACCAAAATTCCTTGTCATTCCTATAATCTTCAGGGGCGGGTTTTCCATTTTTGTTGATTTCCCAGTACGAACACCAGTCTTTGTTTTCTGAAATGTTTTTGGCGAAAAGAGAAAGCATGTTTTTGTTTTCTTTGTTCAGTCCCAGTATTTCAGCCCCGATGCTTTGGTGTGATACATCCCGCATACAAAAAGCAGATCGGGTTGGAAGTGCGGCTTCGTACCATGGTCCAACGGGGTCATTAGAATCTCCTTTGTAACTAAGAGCCATACTCTTTGCGCGGTTAAAAGCTTGTTCCATTGCTGTGTCTGAAGACTTGAAAGTGATCGTTCCGCTTTGTCCAAGTGCATTAAAAAAGAAACAGCAATTTACAACTATAATTATAAAACCATTTTTCATGTAGCTATTTTCTATTTGAATTGTTATTTAAAAATGTGTGGGTTATTGAGAACAGATCTCGTAAACCTAGTCATTAGGTGTAATAAATCCTTAATGTCTACTTTTGGTGCCTACGTGTCATTTTAGGTTTGTGATTAAAGCTTTAAAAAGCAAACCCACACAATTTATATGGTGGGTTTGCGGACTCATCAGTTTTTATGAATTTTATCTTATAACTGATACTAACAAAATATTAAATTTAAAAAAGTGAGCGCATATAAAATGCAATCTTAATTGTATCCTGGATTTTGAGCAAGATCAGTTCTGTTCATTTCAGTTCTTGGAATTGGTAATAAATATTGTTTAGGATTGAAAATTCTAGGTTGTACTTCTTTGTAAGTATAGGTCTTTGATCCATCGCTATTCTTGATGATAGATACTCCCATCAAAGGTTTGTTTTCTGTTATTTCAGCTATTTTCCAGCGACGTACATCATAATAACGATGTCCTTCTAAGCATAATTCAACTTGTCTTTCATTGCGGATTTTATTTTCTAAGGCAGTGCCAGTCAAGCTGGCTAATGGAACTGTTATACCGGCACGTTCTCTAAGCTTATTTAAATACTCTAGAGCAATACTTTCATTTCCAAGTTTGAATTGTGCTTCAGCATAATTAAGATAAATTTCGCCTAAACGGGAAACTGTCCAAGCTTTGTTTGTTTGCCATTCTGCTCCATTAAAATTATACGTAGTGTCACAATATTTGCGGAAATTATAACCGGTACGACTATAATTCCAATTATCCCATCCTTCATGAGAATCGAGTCCATCTTTGTAATATTCTGCTACATTTGAATGTCCTGCATCATAACGATCTTGGCAGAATTCTGGGCGACCATAGCTACGTCCGTCGTATATAATATTTTTGTAAAAACGAGGATCTCTGTTTACATATGGCTTTTGAGGATCATAACCTGATGTAGGATCTGTTATGTCTTTACCATCTCCTGTTCCGAAAGCATCTACTAAAGCTTGACTAGGTGCAAATGAAGACCAACCATGAAAGCCATTTGGAGAAAGGAACGTTTCAACAAAATTATTAGCATCAGTTTTCTCAGTCAAACGAGCTAGAATGATTTCTGAATTATTGGTAGTGAAAAGATCTGCATAATTTTTGGTATAAAGATTATAGAGATTTAGATCAATTACAGCTTTTGCAGCATCAGATGCTTTTTGCCATTTTGTTACGTCATTATTTGTATTCCATTGTGGACTAGCAGCATAAAGTAAAACTGTTGATTTTATAGCAAGTGCGGCACCTTTTGTCACTCTTCCAAAGCTAGATGTGGTTAATGGTAGTAAAGCAGCTGCCTTGTCTAACTCTGTTACAATAAAATTAACAGATTCATCATATGTACTACGTGCTACTTTATAATTGCTGTTTAAATCAAAAGGTTCAGTAATTATTGGAACTCCTCCATAATCTCTAGTTAATTTAAAATAGGCATAAGCTCTTAAAAAAAGGACTTCTCCTTTTAATTGGTTACGCTTAGCTTCATCTCCAGGAACATTGTCAATCTTAGATAAAAATATATTGCAATTTTGAATGGTAGAATAGGTTATTGACCATATGTCAAATCTGCTTAAATTATCTGGCGTCGTTGCCCCATTATTAATGTTGGCTGTTCTGTAATCGTTAAATTCATTATATCCTTCATCACAAGCAGCATTTAGAGCCCAAGTACGATTTGAGGTTTGGTCCCAATTGTGTTGAGTGCTTGGTAGTACAACATAGAGTTGGTTGGCAAAAGCTTCAGCCAGTTTTAAATCACTCCATACGGTTGCATCGGTGTAAGAGTCCAATGGGGCTTTGTCTAAAGGGTTTGGTTCACAAGACACGAGGGTCGTAATTGCCATAAAAAAGGAAGCGAGTATGATTGTCTTACTCTTTATATTTACTAGTTTGTTGGGTTTATAATTTTTCATGTGTAGTTTATGTTTGTTTTTTATAAGTATCATATTTTATTTGAATCATTATTATAATTCTAGAGATAGACCTATTCTGTAAACACGGGTTTGTGGATAATTAACCCCAGTCTTGTTGTCAGTTTCTGGATCTAGGTTGTATCTTTTCATGTTATCTATAGAAAACAAATTACTTCCTCCAGCATAAAACTTCATATTTGATATTCCATATTTAGAAAGTAATTTTTCTGGTAAAAAATAAGAAATCTGTAATGATTTTAAGCGTAAGAAAGAAGCGTCTTTTAACCATAAGTCTGCATCGACATTGTTTTTAATATCATCGGAATTGAATGCTGCGGGGTAAGACGCATTCGGATTGTCTACAGTATATCTTTCGTTATATAACCATTGAGGAGGAGCTGTAATAGAACCTTGTGCTTGCGGACTTACCATTTGTTTAGCCTTTGATTGTCCAGACCAAAGCAAGTCTATAGATACTCTTTTGTATTCAGCTCTCATAGGGATACCGTAAGCTATTTTTGGCGTAGCTGATTCTTCAATTCTAACCATATCATTAGATGTGATTTGACCATTTTTGTCTGTGTCTTTTATCCAAAGATCTCCAGGTTGTACTCCTGATAAATGTGGTGAATTGTCAACTTCGGCCTGTGTATGGTATATGCCGTTGGTTTGGTAAATTAACCATGAATCAACTGCTTTTCCGGTTGCTTTTTGCCATTCTGGGACATTTGGAGATTCGTCACGAAAGACTACTTCACTTTGTGCATAGGTAAGATTAAAACCAAGGCTGTATTTAAATTCAGTACTTGTTTCTGCGAAATTAACAGACCAATCAACACCTCTGTTAAGAGATTCTCCAATATTTTCTTTTGGGAGTGATAATCCAGTGTATAAAGGTACAGATGCGTTTCTTGTTGCCAAAATATTGCTTCTTGTATTGCTGAAATAATCAAAAGAAGCGGTCAATCTGTTGTTTAAGAATGCAAAATCAAATCCAATATTTTTTGAAATTTGTTCTTCCCAAGTTATATTTGGATTTGGGGACGCACTAAGAGCAATATTACTAGATACTTTATAATCACCAAAAGCAGTGAGAGTTTTGTAGAAGTCAGATATTTGGTATCTTGTCAAGAATAAATATTGGTTCGGATTATATACGTTATCAATCCATTCCCCCATGTCGTCATTCCCCATTTTTCCCCAAGAAGCTCTTATTTTAAGTTGGTCGATTCCTTTTACATTATCTTTGAAAAATTTTTCTTCGGATATTTTCCAACCTGCTGATATTGCTGGGAACAACCCCCATTGGTTGTCTTTAGGGAAATTGAAAGATCCGTTATAACGAGTGGAAATCTCAGCAAAATATTTGTTGTCATAGTTATAGGCTAAACGACCTAAGTAGCTTTCCCTTCCGTCTTGGTATGCGCTTCCGTTGCCTTGTTGGCCTTCGGTAGATCCTGTGAAAATTTGATCTAATTGATCACTCAATAAATTTTTTCTATAGGCCCATGTTTCTGTTTTGTCCTTTGTGTTTTGCTCATATCCCACAAAAGCATTAAATCCATGTTTGTCGAATTTGCGATCGTATGCTAATTTTAAGAAAACAGTGTTTTGATTTGCAATTTGCTCGTTTTGATAAACAGATGTTTCACCAGTGCTATTTTTTACGTTATTGTAGGTGTCTGTTGTTTTGTCATAAGTATATGCATCCCATTGTTTTTTGAATTTTTTCTGACTACGAACATTATAATCAAATGCTGCATATCCACTTAACGACAATCCTTCAGTGATACGTGGTAATTTTAAGTCAAATCCTAATGTTGGATTAACAACAAGGTTTATGACTTTATCATAACCGGGAGCAGACGAAGACATTAATATTGGGTTATTCCCTCTTGAAACACCAGCAGATGGAAATCCATTTTTCCAATAAGCGGGAATATATGGATACATACTTACGGTTTCGTGCAGGATACTACCGATACCAGCTACAGGGTATAGTCTGTCTTCTTTTCGGGTAGCAATATCTAAGTTAACTTTTAAGTTTGCAGATATATTAACATCAATGTTTGATCTTAAGTTAAACTGTTTGTATCTTTCGTCGCTATCTCTAAGGTTACTTTCTTGATTTAAATATTGACCAGAGAAAAAATACTTAACTTGTTCATTACCTCCATTTACAGAGAGGGATTGATTAGTTTGTGGTGCGTCTTTTCTAAATACTTCTTTATACCAGTCTGTGCTTGTATAATTAGGATCATTACCTGCTTTATATTTGTCTATTTCGGTTTGTTCGTATTGAGGATCTGACCCTTTGCGTTGATTGATTTCATTATAGTAGGTCATGTATTCCCAAGAGTTAACTCTTTCATCCCTTCTGGTTAATTGTTGGATGCCATAATTCCCGTCATATTTAATTACTGGGGCGCCAATTTTACCTCTTTTTGTGGTAACTAAGATTACTCCATTTGCAGCTCTAACACCATAAATTGCAGCTGATGCATCTTTTAAAATGGTAACTGACTCAATGTCGTCTTGGTTTATCCTATTTAAATCACGGTCAGCAATACCATCAACCACAACTAGAGGAGATTTACCTCCTCCAAATGAATTGAATCCTCTAATTAAAATATTTGAGTTATCATCACCAGGTCTTCCTGAGCGATTATTTGCAATTACTCCAGATACACGTCCGGCTAACCCATTTGAAACGTTTGCAGATGCATTTTGGGTTAAGGCCGACCCTTTAACAACTCCAATAGCTCCTGTCGTAGCTCCTTTTTTCTGAGTACCATATCCTACAACAACGACTTCGTTTAAGGTTTGGTTTTGTTCTTCTAGTTGAATATTTATAGTGCTTGTTGTATTGGTTACAGCGACCTCCTTAGTGGTGAAACCTGTAAATGAAACGACAAGTATACTATTTGAGTCTGGAACATCTATTGTAAAATTACCATCGAAGTCAGTGGTCACCGCATTTTTTGTTCCTTTTACAAGTATAGTTGCACCGGGTAATGGTTCTCCTTTTGCGGCTGTTACTTTACCTTTAATTGTTTTTTGTACTTTGGATAAAATGTCCGAATTGTTTGTTTTTTCCAGTTTAGAAATTGACAAATTTGTTCTTGTTCCATTGCTCCCAGTGGTTGGAGTGTTATTTAATTTCAAGAAAAAGTTAATGTCTTTTGATTCTGTTGCTGCCGAAACTTGTAATGTCATGGCTAAAAAGAACCCGGATGTTAATTTGGTAATCTTCCAGATTTCAGAAGTAAGCCAATCGTTGGTTGGTTTGTCTTTGGTTATTAATTTCATAATTTTTAAAAAATGGTTTTGGTTAGTAATGTACTCTCAAGTTTCTCTTAATTTATCTCCTGTTTCCACTTTGAGAAAACAAACAAAAATGCAATGAGTGCTTACAGATTGTTCCTGAAGAAGAGATAGATGTGAGAACCAAAATTATAAATGTTTCTATACTAGTACATACCAGTACCTACTAGTTTTTTATGAAATGTTTAAAAAACATGTAAAATTTAAATTAATATGGAAAACAAAGTGGGTAATATATGAATATAATTCATGTAACGTGTGATTTATAGAAATAATGAGTTTTTCTGAATTTTTCATGACTTTAAAAAGCAACTTTAGGTTTAACCTAAAAGAGGAAAAGAAGGGTTTTATTTTTTAGAATAATAACATAAAATGAAGAAGAAAAAATATTAGGATTGCGATGTAATAATGGTTTTTTTTTGGTTTACTGAATAGCAAACTTTGCACTTTGGAAGCTGAATCATTTTTTCTTAAATGAATATAAAATGATGTTACTTTGGATCTTTTTTTTAGGAATTTTTGCTAAAAAGGGTTGTCTTTTAGGCTTTTAAAAGTGGATAATATAGTATTAAAAACAAAATTTTCAGGATGTTCATTATTGCTTAGGATAATTTTGGTTTTTCAACCATACCAGTGATTAAATTTGGTAAATATGTAAGTTTAAGCTTGTTTATTTTTTTGTTTTCTTAACTTCAAGTTTTATTTTTTGATGTTAAAATATAAGAAACGGAATAAAACGCACAATTTTATTAGTCGGTAATCTTAAAAATTGATTTTTTTAGCTGTTTTTAAAATGTATGTAGTTTAAATTGAACTGCATTTATTTATAAAAAGAAGCATAAATAGTTTTATTGGTTTTGAGATACTGGAAAACTAGGATTCTAGTTTCGAATAGTTTTGGTCTAATATTAAAATTTCATTTACTGGTAGGGTTTTTTATAACAGCCGCTATTTTCGATAAAATTAATGGGCATTATTCTTTGTTTAACATAATTGCATT
The DNA here is from genome assembly GCF_056405915.1 of Flavobacterium sp. P1_E4. Taxonomy (NCBI): domain Bacteria; kingdom Pseudomonadati; phylum Bacteroidota; class Flavobacteriia; order Flavobacteriales; family Flavobacteriaceae; genus Flavobacterium; species Flavobacterium sp. P1_E4. The sequence continues at coordinate 194,467 of NZ_JBFUBE010000004.1, read as the reverse complement.
AATTTTCAGAACATTTCATGATTAAAATATTGGTGATAAAATGCCCACCCGAACATATTTACAATGTCTTTTGAAAACAAATTCAAAAGGTCTTCTTGAAAACTATTTTAATACGAAGATTTGTTTTTTCTAAGGTTACTTCCAAGGGATTTATGTAACGGCTTTTGTTAAGGATGACATAGGTAATTTCTCTTTTGGTTTAATTTTTAAATAAGCTTGTAGTGATGTCTTTCAAGAGAAAGAAAAAAGAGAATACATACTTCTTATACAGTAGGCAATTTTCCAATTTCTTTTTTCAACTTTTATTCGAGTTTGCTTTTTCAAAAACATGAATTATCTGTCTGTATTTTTATAATTCTATGATTATTTTAAACTTGAATTCTTTTCATAATAATAAACTTTTCTTTGCAAAATGTATAAAACCGGTAGGTACTGGTATGGATAATAATTTCATTGTTATATTTTTGAATTTCATTTTTTATTAAATAAATAATGGAATTCAAAAATATGTCGCATTATATTGTGAATTTCATAATATAACCTTCATAATAATATTGAATTCATTCTTGTGATTGATTGTTGGATACTGCGAAAGAGATCTGTTGATGATACAATTTTCAACCCAAATCATCATAGTTGAATTCATATGTTTCTAATTTTTATAAGTGTTAATGCTAAAGAAATTTTAGAAACTAAAAATGAGAAATAATCACTAACTATTGCTAAATAATTTTTATGAAAAAAATAATACTTCTATTAGCACTTACAACCCTGTTTTGTAAGGCTAATGCGCAAGATGGTCAAATTCAGATTGAAACGGAAAGTACCGCTTTGATTTTAAAAGCAGGAAAGAACGGCTTGCTTTATCAGTCTTATTTAGGAACAAAGCTGAAAGGTAATTCGGGATATAATGCACTTTCAAAGGAAAACACGAAATCATTTGTGATAAATGATGGAAACCCGTTGGTTAATTTAAGACATCAAGCGTATCCAACATATGGAACGGACAATTTATTTGAGTCTGCGATTCGAATGACTCATAATGATGGGAATCCATCACTGGAATTAACTTATGTAAGTCATCGCACAGAAAAAATTGATGGGAATACTACTGAAACCATTATCAAATTAAAAGATCAGGTATATCCAGTAGAAGTAACGCTTCATTATAAAGCTTTTTATAATGAAAACGTAATTGAGCAATGGACAGAAATTCAGCATCACGAAAAGAAACCCGTTATGTTATATAATTATGCATCTTCGATGTTGCACTTTGATGCGGATCATTATTGGTTAACTCAATTTCATGGAGATTGGGCCAAGGAAGTTCGTATGCAGGAAAGTGAATTGACTAGTGGAACTAAAGTTATCGACTCAAAATTAGGAGTTCGTAACAATATGTACCAAACGCCAGTTTTCTTTTTGTCTCTTAATTCTAAAGCTGATGAAAATTCGGGAGAACTTGTGGCAGGAACGATTGCTTGGTCGGGTAATTTTAAGTTTGCTTTCGAATTAGACAATAAAAATTCCCTTCGAATCAGTTCTGGGATCAATCCATTTGCTTCAGAATACAGTCTTCAGCCTGAAAAAATATTCACGACGCCTTCATTTATTTACACTTTTTCAAATAAAGGAAAAGGGCAGGCGAGTCGAAACTTGCATTCATGGGGTAGAAAATACGGAATTAAAGATGGAGAAAAACCTCGTTTGACATTATTAAACAATTGGGAAACTACCTTTTTCAATTTTGATGAAAAAAAATTGACAGAGATGTTTTCGGATTCAAAAACGTTGGGTGTTGACATGTTCTTATTGGATGATGGTTGGTTTGGGAACAAGTATCCTAGAAGTGGTGATAAATCAGGTTTGGGAGATTGGCAGGCAACTAAGACGAAATTGCCTAATGGTATTGGTTTCTTGATGCAAGAAGCAGAGAAAACTGGGGTTAAATTCGGAATTTGGATTGAGCCGGAGATGGTCAATCCAAAAAGTGAATTATACGAGAAACATCCGGATTGGGTTTTAAAATTGCCTAATAGACCAGAAAGTTATTACCGTACCCAATTGGTGTTGGACTTGTGTAATCCGCAAGTGCAGGATTTTGTATTCAAAATCGTAGATGACATTATGCAAACCAATTCGGGTGTGGCTTTTTTTAAATGGGATTGTAACCGGATGATGACCAGTGCTTATTCAACTTATCTAAAGAATCAACAGTCGCATTTATTTATTGAATATACCAACGGTTTGTATAAAGTTTTAGACCGAATTAAAACCAAATATCCAAATCTACCAATGATGCTTTGCGCAGGTGGGGGAGGTAGAACGGATTATGGATTACTCAAGTATTTTACAGAGTTTTGGGCAAGTGACAATACTGATCCATACAATAGAGTGTTTATACAATGGGGATATTCACAGTTTTTTCCAGCCTTTTCAATCTGTAATCATGTAACATCATGGGGAAATCAATCTATTAAATTCAAAACCGATGTGGCCATGATGGGTAAATTAGGATTTGATATTAATGTGAAAGAACTTAAAGAAAAAGAACTTAAATACTGTCAAGATGCAGTTGCCAATTATAAAAGATTGAGTCCAGTAATTTGGCATGGTGATATGTACCGAATTATTTCTCCTTATGATGAAAGCCGTGCAGTATTAATGTATGTAAATGAGGCAAAAAATAAGGCAGTGTTATTCTCTTACACGCTTCATCCGCTTTATGATCCGCAATACAATTCTGTTCGTTTTCAAGGTTTAGATCCAAATAAAACTTATAAAATAGAGGAAATAAACTTGATGCCGGAAGCAAAAAAATCTCTTGAGGAATCTGGGGATTCCTTTACGGGAGATTACTTAATGAATGTTGGTTTACGCGTTTCTTCATCTAAGGTAGAAACGAGTGTCGTTCTTGAGATTACGGAAATATAGATAAAGTAGGGTCGTCTCTCATGCAATAGTTTTATTACTAAAAAAAGCTTCAGATTTCTCTGAAGCTTTTTTTAGTAGCCCTAATGAAACAATTCTCGAACCGTTTTGTGGATGATTTAAAGATATTGAAAGGACAAAATGATTAATTCAAAATTTTTAGGTTTAAGAAATGTTGAGTTAATACACTTATGATACCGCTTAAAAAAAGTTTTATTGAATTATTAAGTTTTAGAAAAAGAAATTACCCGATAGCGAACTGACGAAGTAAATCCGCCATCGTACTCGAAGATATATCCAAGCGTTTTGGTATGCAAATAAAATGTAGGCAAAAAACAACTACATATCTGAGTTAAACTAATACATTCCAAATTAAACTGATTTTTATACTCCTATGCTTTTTTAGATTAATTCATAAAGTCAATAAAACAATTGAAATTGTTAATTAAAAGTTAATTTTAAGTACTATGTGATACACAATACCTTTTTTAGGATATATATTTGCATAGGATATTATTATATGATCCAAACTATTTAATCAATCATCAATCAAAAATTAATTATTATGAAAAAATCAATCATTTATTTAGGAGTTGCTTTAATCAGTGCAACATGTACTTTATCAGCATCAAATCTGTATTCATTTCCGAATACTTTAAATGAAGTTAATTCCTCTGAAACAGCGTCTCCATTGAGCATTGCTATCTGCAAAGGAGATGTAAACATTGTTAAAAAATTTATAGAGTATGGTACAGATGTAAATGAAGTATCAAACGGAATGACTCCTTTAATGGTGGCTTCCCGTTACAACAAAACCGAAATTATTAAACTTTTATTATCAAAAGGAGCCATCCTTAATGCAAAAGATGAAAATGGATTTACTGCATTAAAATATGCAGAGTTATCTAATGCTCATGAAGCCGTCGAATTTTTAAAACAATAAATAGTATAAAAATTAAATGAGACATTATTTATAAATGGTGTCTCATTTTAAATCAATCAATCAATCAATCAATCAATCAATCAATCAAAAAACCATTAATCATGAAAAATTCAGTTTTAATCTTAGGAGTTGCATTAGTGTCATTTTCAAATATTTCTAATGCAGAAAACACAGTTAACTTGCCATACCATTCATTTGAGAACATCATTGTGTCAGATGGTACTACCGAAATACAAAACAATGAGACAGGAAAATTTGAAAGACCTTTTTTAGCCGAAGAAGCTGAGGTATTCAATCCTGAATCAGTAATTGCCTATAATCCGAAAACAATAAAAGAAATTATTTCCGAAGACAATAAAATTGTAGAAGTTGCAGTTTCTGATGATTTAGATTTTATGGAATATGAAGAATCAATGCGGGAAATAATTGCTCAATCCGATTTAATTATAGAGAATACGTCTTCTGATAGAATCTATCCGCTTTACATCGAAAGAACAATATCTGATGAAATAACAGAGATGGAATTAATTATTGAAAGTAATGTTACAAACGAGGTACAATCATTAGACTTCCAAAAAATCAATAGTGATTCTATTATGATTAATTCAATTAATACTAAAAAGTTTCTTGGGATGAATTAATACTGAGAACTGTAAAAGTAATTTATTATTTAAGGGGATTTTAAACATTTTTATGAAAGACGACCTGTAACCGCCTGCGTTGCAAACGCAACGATTAAACTTCTAATTTAAACAGGTACTCGTTTCAAACGAGTACCAGTGGGAGGTATAGTAAGTTTAGGATTAAAAATTATATTTGTATAGTTAAACAGGATTTATTTAATAACCTGTATAGTCATTTCAGGACGAGTCAAAAGCATAGATAAAGCATAGATAGTGTATGGATAGTGTATGAAAAATAGGGGAGTAATTTTTAGAAGCATACATAAAACAATTTAAACGAAAAAAGCTCCAGATTTCTCTGAAGCTTTCTTAGTAGCTCTAACGGGACAATTCTCGAACTGTTTTGTGGATGATTTAAAGATATTGAAAGGACAAAATGATTAATTCAAAATTTTTAGGTTTCAAGAAATGTTGAGTTAATACACTTATGATACTGCTTGTAAAACTTTTTTATTGAATTATTAAGTTCTAGAAAAAGAAATAACCAACAGATAATTGAAATACTCCGTTTTTATTTTTACTGGAAGAATTCTCTAAATTATTAATATCAGTTAATCCCAGATTATATCTTGCACCAAAATTAAGTCCGTTGTCAAGTTTATAGCCTAAGCCAAAATTAACACCAAAATCAAAAGTATTAAACGAATCTTTTACATCTGTCTTTTCATTTTTAGCAGAAAGTAAAAAACCTATTTGCGGTCCAGCTTCAATACTCAATCCTTTTGTTAAATAATATTTTCCCATTAAAGGAATGTTCAGATAACTTAAGGCAATTGTATTATCATTGAAACTGTATCCCTGACCAGAATACATTAATTCAGGTTGAAAAGAAAATTTATCGGAAATTGGAATTTCTGATAAAACACCAAAATTAAATGATGTTACGGCATCAATACCTTTTGTATTATCTCCGCTGATAGATGCAAAGTTCAAACCTCCTTTAGCACCAAATTTAATTTCTTGGGCATTAACATTTGCAAATCCTAAAACTGTAACAACAGCTAGTAATAAAATTTTTTTCATAAAAATTGTTTTGAATTATTTGAAGCCAAAATTCGTTTAAGAAAAATTAAAAAAGGTTTCAAAAGCTTAAAACTGTATAAATTGGCACCTATTTGCTGGTATTTTTATATTCATTGGGTGTCTGACCAGTAACTTTTTTAAAGGCTTTATAAAAAGTTGTCTTTGAAGTAAACCCTGATTCTAATCCCATCGCCAACAAATTATAGTTTTCATATTCAGAATTTGAGATCATTTCCTTGACAGCTTCAACCCGGTATTGATTAATGTAATTGGCAAAGTTATCTCCTGTTATTGTGTTTACGATTTGTGAAACATATCCAGCGCTTATGCCTAGTTTTTCAGCGACTTTTTCTCTGTTTAATGTACTGTCAGTATAAATGTGATGATCTTTGCAAAGAAGTTCTAATTTTTGAAAATAAAGATTATCTGCCGTGATAGATTCCCTATATTCTTCTGGGGTACTATTTTCTACAATTTGCAGATTGCTATACGAAAGAGCTAAATCTGTATTTAGAAAATTATAAACAGCATCTTTGTTTTTGGCCAGTTTGTATTTGTAAATGCCTATATAAGCTGTCCAATGAATTATGAATGTTGCAGATAAAGCCAGAACGCTCATAGTGGAAGAAATGTCATATTGAAAAAATAAGCCGGCTAGACAGGTAATAAGCCAAGCGAATAACAATGATGAAATAATTGTTATTAAGATAATTATCCATTTTTTTTCCTGTGAATTTTTTATGCGTCTTATCATAAAATGAGAGTAAAACGACAGGAATGGGATGAATGTAACTGCTAAAATAAGATGAATTAGACCAAGTGTATTGATTAGATCGAGGCCTGACTGCGGAATAGTATAAATTCCCGCAACATAATCAAGATCTTGTATAATATTAAGGATAGCGGAATAAACAAATGGAATGAAACACAAATAAAATTTTCGCTTGTTTTTTACAGTATCATCAATCCGGTTTGTGATAAACAGGAATAGGAAAGCAGGTATTAGAAATACCCACTCGATGTGGTCAAAAAAGCGTAGAAAAGGATAGAGAGTAAATGCATCTTCAATCTCAAAAACATGATTCAGTAAAATAATTGAAAGTGTAAATATCAAGTATGCCAGATATTTATTTGAATTACTATTGAATAAGGAAGACTTTAAAATAATTAGGCCTAAGACTATTCCCTGAAAAATCGCAATATTTAAAAGTGTTGTATAAATCAATTTTTTAATATAAAAGTTGTTTTTAAGATTCGCTTTGGAATATCATGGTAATTAGTCATTTTTTAAAACATAGTTTATTTCATACGAATTGATAAGGCGAATTTATATTAATAGTGATGACTTTTCTTAAGGGATTAAGAAATGATTAACTAAAATGATCCGCTCCCCGAAGAGTTCTCGTGTAAGCTGTGCGAATGTTTCCTGATTTTGCAACAGCAATCTGAATTAGATATTAATTTATAAACTTAAATAAACGAAAAAAGCTTCAGATTTCTCTGAAGCTTTTTTTAGTAGCGGGAACAGGACTCGAACCTGTGTCCGCTAATCTTTATACTGAAAACTATTGTTTCAAAAGACAATAATAATTTAAAACAATAATTGACAAATTGTTATTCTATTTATACTTACTCAAATCTAGATTAAGAATAGTACCTACTCTGCTAAACTCTTCATTAATCTTTGCATTCAAGATTAGTTGTTCATTTTTTATTGGATGATTAAAAATTAACTGATGTGCATGAAGCATCATTCCTTTTAGCTCATAATTCTCCAACCATAATTTATTTTGTTTGTTGCAACCATGTGGACGACTTCCTAAAATGGGATGAAAAATATGTTTGAAATGTTTTCGTAATTGATGCATACGTCCAGTTTCAGGAATCGCTTCAACCAAACAATATCGAGATGTTGGTTGATTATTAAATTCTAACTCAACTTCGGCATTTTGCAAACGGTGAAAGTATGTTATTGCATTTTGTTTAATGTCATCATCATTGGTTAAATCATAATCAATCGTTAGTTCTTCGGGTGACCAACCACGTAAAATTGCTAAATATTTTTTTTCGACTTCGCGTGTGGCAAAGCGATCATTCATAATTTTCAAAACCTCTTTATTCAATGCAAATAGCAAGACACCAGAGGTTTTGCGATCTAAGCGATGAATAGGATAAACGTGTTGCCCTATTTGATTTCTCAATTCTTGAATAGCATAAACTTTTGCATCGCGCGCATAAAATGATTTGTGAACCAACAATCCACTTGGTTTATTAATTGCAATAATATATTCATCTTGGTAAAGAATTTCTAACATTCGGCAAAAATAAAAGAGATTTAGATTAAAATCACTTTTATGACTTATTTATTTCTATACTTCTTTCCACAGCTGGCGCGAACGTCCCGATCGTGAACGCAACGAGATGTTGACAAAGAGGGTTAAAACGAAAAAAGATCCAGATTTCTCTGAAGCTTTTCTAGTAGCGGGTAATCTTGAAAAATCTAACGAGTTTATTGATGATTTTTATAAGATTGTTTGTGTAAGTGAGTATTTTTAAATTAAAATGTTATTCTTTTTAAATAAAAAGAAACTGAATATGATATATTTGCGATTTTATGTAGGTTTCAGTAACCAATTTAGCCCATTTGAAAATCTTAATAAGCCTATACTATGCTTTTTAATTCTTTAAACTTTGCAATATTTTTGCCTCTAATATTTATACTTTATTGGTTTGTAGCGAAAAAATCTTTGAAACTTCAGAATATTCTACTTTTAAGTGCAAGTTATTTTTTTTACGCTTGTTGGGATTGGCGGTTTTTATTTTTACTTGTTTTTTCGACTTTATTAGATTATTACACGGGAATTAAAATGTCGGAAGCAAAAAATAAAAATAATAAAAAATTTTGGTTTTGGTTAAGCATATCTATAAACCTCGGATTTCTTGGTATTTTTAAATACTATAACTTTTTTGCCAATTCCTTTGCTGATGCAATTTCCAATTTTGGTTTTTCAGTAAGTCCATGGGCTTTAAAAGTGATTTTGCCTGTCGGAATATCCTTTTATACTTTTCACGGGTTATCATATGTGATAGATATCTATAAAGACCGAATAAAAGCTGAGAAGAATTTTGTAGATTACTCTCTGTTTGTAAGTTTCTTTCCTTTGTTAGTAGCTGGTCCAATTGAACGAGCAACTCATCTTTTACCACAAATAAAAAGCGAAAGGAATTTTGACTACTCAAAAGCAGTTGATGGATTGAAACAGATTTTGTGGGGATTATTTAAAAAAGTAGTAATTGCTGACCAATGTGCAGAATACGTCAATACAATCTTTAATAATTCGGCAGAGTATTCAGGAAGCACTCTTCTTGTAGGTGCAGTCTTTTTTACATTTCAAATTTATGGTGACTTTTCAGGCTATTCCGATATCGCTATAGGTACTGCAAGGCTTTTCGGAATTGACTTATTGAGGAATTTTGCATTTCCATATTTTTCTAGAGATATTGCTGAATTTTGGAGGCGGTGGCACATCTCTTTATCAAGCTGGTTTAGAGATTATTTATATATTCCGTTAGGGGGAAGTAAAGGAGGAATGTGGATGAAAATTAGGAACACTTTTATAATATTTCTTGTAAGTGGTTTTTGGCATGGAGCAAATTGGACTTTCATTATCTGGGGATTACTGAATGCATTGTTTATAATGCCTTCAATAATTTTTAATACCAATAGAACTAACCTTGACATTGTGGCTCAGGGAAAATGTTTTCCAACGATTAAAGAAGTATTCTCAATGCTACTCACTTTTAGTTTAACTGTTTTTGCATGGATTTTCTTTAGGGCAAATGATATACATTATGCATTCTCTTTTATTTCTGGAGTATTTTCATCAACGCTATTTACGATACCAACTTTGAGGCCTTTTAATCTATTTATGTTGGTTATTATATTTTTGACAATAGAATGGATGGGGAGGGAACAACAATATGCCATTGCGAAAATGGGGATGAAATTTCCTAAAGTCATAAGATGGGGATTGTATTATGCAATTGTTATTGCAATTATATGGTTTAATGGTAAAGAACAGCAATTTATTTATTTTCAATTTTAAGTTATGAAGAAGTTTTTTAAAAACTTATTGATTTTTTCGTTTATCCTAATAGTTCCAATTGGAACTATTGATATATGGCTTAGAAATATGAATACTCTGCATAAAGAAAAGCTTAATGGTTTGCATAAGAATTCAATAAATATTGAGGTTTTAATATTAGGAAATTCACATGCAAATTATGGAGTAAACCCCAAGATGTTCTCTTTGGAAGCTTATAATTTAGCTAATGTTGGCCAAAGTATTTATTTCGATAGGCGATTAACAGTTTCAAATATAAAAAGTTTATCGAAGTTAAAATATGTATTTATAAGTGTTGATTATCATACGTTGTATTTTTCAAGTCAAGGGGAAGTTTTAGATTTATGGTCTTATTATGCTAGTGGAATTAGATACAAGAAGAATAACTATTTAAAAGAGGATATTTCTCCTTTTCTTTTTGGATACACCCCTAAAGTTTCTTTCTCTTTGTTTAAAAAAGCAATTGACCGAAAAAAGAAAAAAGTTATTGATTTTGATGTTGAAAACGGGGTTAAAATTACCGATTCAATAGTCAAAGGTTTTATTCCATTTACGGGGAATTCTACTTCCTTTAATGAAAAACATTATGAATCTAGGGCGGAAAGCTTCTACAATAGTTATAGAACATCGGATAAAAAAGAAGTTCTTATTGATTTGGAACACTTTATTCAGGAATTGAAAAAAAAGGGTGTTACTCCAATACTTTTTGCCACACCAACTTTTGGAGATTATAATGTTTTTTTGAATAAACATGTTATCCTTCAAAATACAAAATACATAAATTACTTAACTGCCAAATATAATCTCGAGTATTGGGACTATTCAAATTCAGAACGTTTTAAAAAAGAAGATTTTTATAATTGTGACCATTTAAATATAAAAGGAGCAAATGTATTCTCTAAAATTCTAAATGATAGGTTGGTTAATTACATATCTAAAAGGTTGCCTTAAAACCAAAACCCCGCTTTTCGAAGTCTACTTTAAAACAAATGTTCTTAAAACTCTTATGCGATGGCGAATGTATACTGACTTAATGCCCGCAAAGTTGAGATGTAAAGAGCATCGATTAAAAACAAGAAAACCTAATACTGGATATGATTATGGAATTAGGTTTTTTACTTTCTAATCAATTTGTAATTATCATGGCTCAGGCAATCCTTATAAAGCTTTCGGATACATAACAGGCATCTGGATTTTGCTTGTCTTAGATTTTTAGCACCTTATCCACAATCGTATTATTTCGATGATTGTTGCGGTAGAGGAGATATTGAGAATAAAATAAGGTTTTAAAAATTAGTGTTTCCAGAAGGTTTGTCCATTAGGCCACAAAATAGAGAATATCTAACCAAAAAAGTGAACGGTATTTTTGAGTTAATTCCACTGTTTACGGGAGGTGATGAAAATGATAAACATAAAAAAAACCCATCAAAAAGTTGATGAGTTGTTCTTAGTAGCGGGAACAGGACTCGAACCTGTGACCTTCGGGTTATGAGCCCGACGAGCTGCCTACTGCTCTATCCCGCGATGTGCGTTTTGTAATCTCAATAAGGCTACCTTAGTAGCGGGAACAGGACTCGAACCTGTGACCTTCGGGTTATGAGCCCGACGAGCTGCCTACTGCTCTATCCCGCGTTGTTTCGGGTGCAAAGATACGCCGAATTTTGATAAATCCAATGAAAACTTTAAAAAATGTTTTATTTCCTGTATTGACTTGATATGACTACCTTTGCAGCATAAATTTAAGTAGAAATGTCACATAAAGCAGGTTTTGTAAACATCATAGGGAATCCAAACGTTGGGAAATCAACGTTAATGAACGCCTTTGTTGGTGAAAGATTATCAATTATTACGTCAAAAGCACAAACAACACGTCATAGAATTCTAGGAATTGTAAACGGGGAAGATTTTCAAATGATCTTGTCTGATACGCCTGGAATCATCAAACCGGCCTACGAAATGCAGGAATCGATGATGAATTTTGTGAAGTCCGCTTTTGAAGATGCCGATGTTTTAATCTATATGGTAGAAATTGGTGAGCAGGAATTGAAAGACGAAGCTTTTTTTAATAAAATTATCCATTCTAAAATTCCGGTTTTGTTGTTGTTAAACAAAATTGACAATTCGAATCAAGCTCAGTTGGAAGAGCAAGTTGCTTTTTGGACTGCCAAAGTACCAAATGCAGAGATTTATCCAATATCGGCGTTGCAGAATTTTAATGTCCCTGAAGTTTTTCAAAGAATTATTTCATTGTTACCAGAATCGCCAGCGTATTACCCAAAAGATCAATTGACGGATAAGCCGGAACGTTTCTTTGTGAACGAAACTATCCGTGAAAAAATATTATTGAACTACAGCAAGGAAATTCCATACGCAGTAGAAATTGTAACCGAAGAGTTTTTTGAAGATGAGAATATCATCCGCATTCGTTCTTTGATTATGGTGGAACGCGAGACTCAAAAAGGAATCGTTATTGGACATAAAGGTGCTGCTTTGAAAAAAGTTGGAATGGATGCCCGTTTGGATTTGGAGAAATTCTTCGGGAAGCAAATCCATATTGAATTGTATGTGAAAGTGAATAAAAACTGGAGAAGCAACGCGAATATGTTGAAGCGTTTTGGTTATAATCAATAAATGTTGATTCGGTAATTCGGTTATTTGTTTAATCGAATGTTGGAATGTAAATTTAAAGTAAAAAAATATAAATCAGTATTGGAATTTGTTCTAATGCTGATTTTTTTTAGCCCAGATCGAAATGGAAACCCCGCAGTGAAAAAAGGTTGTTGTTCCTGTGGTTGCTGAGCGACCGGAGGAAGCTCCTGCAAGCGCATTGGAACAACTCCTTTTTTGAACGAGGAGTTGTAATGGAGAGCTGGATTGGCTACTAATTATTCGGATTCTAGGATTTCTAAAAATACTTTTTCGATATCGTTCATTTGTTTTTCTCCGTTGCTTCGAATTTGTTTGGCGATGATGTAGAGTAGGAACCAAGCGAAAACCATGAGAGACATCACAACGAAATCGCCTGTTGTGTTTTTTTTTAGAATATAGTCGGAATAGGCGATGCCGCAAAAAATGATGAATGTTCCCGCTATCATGAAATGCAAAAACATGAAGAATGTCCATAAATCGGGGTCAGGTCCAAATAATCCTCGGATGTGGGTTTGATTGTCGCCTTTGGATTCCATTTCGAGATGCAAATGTGGTGACCAATAGGCTTTTTTGGAGCCTTTGATGTTGATCCAGATGTGGTATTCTTTTATTTTTAGAATGAAATCCGGGGAATTGGTAGTGGTAAAATGAATGAATTTTTGGCGTAGTGAATCGATGTCCTGATTGACTTCTTTATAGAATCGCAAACGCAAACGGATCTCATTATTGGTGTCCATAAAATTAGAAATGAAGCGGTTAAGTGAACAAGCAGTGGCGAATATACCAAAAAAATTGATATTCATGGTTTTAAACACTACCTTTGCAACCCGAAACTGGAAAGCAGTATTCGGGAGAAATAAATATTTGAATTTATATTATGAACAATATTGTTGCGATAGTAGGAAGACCTAATGTAGGGAAATCAACCCTTTTTAATAGGCTGATACAAAGAAGAGAAGCTATTGTGGATTCGGTTTCTGGGGTAACCAGAGATAGAAACTACGGTAAAAGCGAGTGGAACGGAAAAGAGTTTTCTGTGATTGATACGGGAGGATACGTTCGTGGATCGGATGATGTTTTTGAAGGTGAGATACGTAAACAAGTAGAATTGGCTATCGACGAAGCCGATGTTATTATATTTGTGGTTGATGTTGAAGAGGGGATTACCCCGATGGATGATGTTGTTGCCCGTTTGTTGCGTAAAGTGACTAAGCCTGTTTTATTGGCTGTAAATAAGGTAGATAATGCCATGCGTGAAAAAGACGCTCTTGAGTTTTATAATCTTGGTTTAGGTGAATATTTCACATTTGCCAGTATTTCGGGAAGTGGAACTGGGGATTTATTGGATGCTTTAATTGAAGCTTTTCCTGTAAAACCAGAGCCTGTTCAGGAAGAAGTGGTTTTGCCACGTTTTGCTGTAGTAGGTCGTCCAAATGCAGGAAAATCAAGTTTTATCAATGCATTGATTGGTAAAGAACGTTTTATGGTAACTGATATTGCGGGTACTACTCGTGATGCTATTGATACAAAATTTGACCGTTTTGGTTTTGAATTCAACTTGGTGGACACGGCAGGTATACGTCGTAAAGCGAAAGTGAAAGAAGATTTAGAGTTTTACTCTGTTATGCGTTCGGTGCGTGCAATTGAGCATGCAGATATTTGTATTTTGGTTATTGATGCTACTCGTGGATTTGAAGGACAAGACCAAAGTATTTTTTGGTTAGCCGAAAAGAACCGTAAAGGTGTTGTAATCCTTGTGAATAAGTGGGATTTGGTTGAAAAAGATACTATGTCAACTCGTGATTATGAAGAGAAAATTAAAAAAGAGTTAATGCCATTTACGGATGTGCCTATTCTTTTTGTTTCGGCTTTGACCAAACAACGTTTGTTGAAAGCATTGGAAGCGACTGTTCAAGTTTATGAAAATAGACAACAACGTATTCCGACTTCAAAATTCAACGAATTCATGTTGAAAGTGATTGAAGCATATCCACCACCTGCAACCAAAGGGAAATATGTAAAAATTAAATATTGTATGCAGTTGCCAACTCAAACACCACAGTTTGTGTTTTTTGCCAATATGCCACAATATGTTAAGGAACCTTACAAACGTTACCTTGAAAATAAGATTAGAGAAAACTGGGATTTCTCAGGGGTTCCAATCGATATCTATATTAGAGAGAAATAAAAGTAGAAGGATTTGTTTTAGTTTATGAGTTATAAAGTCATATTGAGAACATAATCTTTTGGAATTAATAAAAAAAACCGCTCAGATTTGAGCGGTTTTTTTGTTTTCAATAATAAACTATTTTGGAATTGATAATTTGAAGTTTTTTTTAAATAACTATAATGAAATCAAATTAGGAACTTTTTTTAATAAGGTATTATGGCTATAAAAGTTTTAATTTTGTGTTTTTAAACATTATAATTATGTATTTTAGCATTGTTTTGGATTAAAATTGTTTTAAAAATAAAAAAATTATGAAAAAAATTTTACTAGGAGCTATACTATTATTTAGTGCAATAAGTTGTTCAGAAGATAGTGCGAAACAAGATGAGGTTGCTAACCAAGAAACTTCTATGAATATTCAACTTAGTGCGCAAAAAACGAATATCACTGGAAAAGACGTAAAGCGAGGGATACTTCCTGTTACTGTTAATTCGGTTGTGATTAATGTTGATCCATGGACTAGTGCAAGTGTGGGGCAAGGGGTAATTGACGGAACTAGACTTCCAAGCATCTTTAATTTTAGTGTTGTTTCAGATGATACTGTTGGTGCTTTGGACGGATTCGAAATAAAAAATTTCAGTACTGGAATTTCATTATTTACAGTTAGTGCCAGTTCTACCACCAATGGGGAAACTATTAATTATGGTTCTTTTACAGGTGAATCTAGTACATCATCTGTGAATGATTTATTCATAAAATGGGAAGCAAGACCTGTTGCCATTAAATACACTTCTACACCACAAACAATTGATGTAATAGCGGGAATCAATACTCCGGTTTCATTTACATTAATACCAGCAAATGGTCGAGTAGTATCGGTGTTTCAATTATCTGATGAATTAAAGGATTGGAATTATACGGCAAAGGTGCAAACAAATTTTAATGATGTACTTAGTGCTACAGATTTTTTTGATATTGATAAAACTCATAATGCTGTCACTTATATTGATGGCGTTAACACTTATCATGGTGCTATACTAAAACATATTATTATTATTTTTGATGATAAGGGCGAGAAAGTAGCTGAATACCCTGTTGCTATAGATGTGACAAATGGAGAAAGCAATAATACGATATACACTATACTTTCGGATCAAATTCCAGAAAGCAATAAATTACAAACAACGATATTAGTTCCTGATTTCAAATCACCGCCAGCAAGCGAAAAAGATATTTAATTAGTTAAACAGAAAGTCCCGATTTTATCGGGACTTTTTTTTTGTCTTTTTCTTTTCTGTAAATACGATTTCTTAGTGCACTAAATTTTTCTTAGAGTTATCTTGATACCAATCTTTAAATTTTTTATTTGTTTTGTATTCCTCATCATGCAAAACGGTGAAAATCAAAAATAGCAGTAAGCATACGCCAATAAAATAAAGCCCCATTAAAACTGGGAAAAAAAGTTTTGTTTGGCATAGCACCGCAAAAACTACAAGGTAAATTGTAGTTAACCACGACAGTTTAATTGCAAAATTTTTCATGACCTTAACTTTTCTATTAAAGTTACGGTCTATTTTTACAAAATTTAGTTAATTCATCATTAATCAATTCTTAAAATTGGATTGATAATCTAGTGGAATTTAGGACTACTTTTTTTATAAAATTATATCAGTTTGAGTAAAACTCCCAAAAGAGCAGCAATACAGATTATATGGGGTTCTTGTATTTTTTTGACATAAATCAAAATCAGAACTGTTCCTGTTGCTATCAGTGCCGTGGGTATATCTACAATTGTTCGGAGGGAAATTACTATTACCGCACCCACCAAAGCACCAATTACTCCAGCAGTTATTCCGTCAACAAATGCTTTGATGCTCTTGTTTTGTGAAATCTTTTTGAAATATGGTGCAGGAATAACGGTGAATAAATAACAAGGGAGAAAAACGCCCAAAGCTGCAACGCTCGCACCAGTAAATCCCGAAACTAAATAGCCGATGAATCCCACAGTGATTACGACGGGTCCAGGGGTAATCATTGCTACAGCCACGGCATCGACAAATTGATTTTCTGTTAACCATCCATGCTCGTTGACCACTCCAGCATGTAAAAAGGGAACAATAGCCAATCCGCTTCCAAAAACAAATGCTCCAGCTTTAATAAAAAACCAAGTAAGGTCTCCTAATTTTCCAAGTTCTATCGCTGAGAATCCAGCTGTTGAAAGAAAAAAGAAGGAAGCAGTTTTAGGACGTTTAATCCATTCTGGTGGTGCTTTTACGATCATGTAGATAAAACCCAAAGCTACAAACAAAAGCAATTCTTCTTTTTGGGTTACAGCCGTAAGAATGGTCGCGACAATGTAAAATATCCAGAGAAGCCAATTGTTTTTTATAGCAGAAATTTCAAATTTGCTAATGGACTTCATAGTCAGTTTATACGAACTCAAAACAATTATACCAATTACCGCAGCACTTATACCATAAAAAATAGCTTGCATCCATGGCAAACCACCATACGCTTGGTAGGCAATGCCTAATAAAACTACCATTATAAAAGAAGGGATAACAAAAGCCAATCCAGAAAGGGTAGCTCCTAAAACACCAAAGTGTACAAATCCAATATAAATCCCCAATTGTGCTGCCAAAGGACCTGGAGCTAATTGGGACAGTGCCAATCCTTCTTTGAAGTCGGAGTCGCTAATCCATTTTTTATCCTCGACTAAGTCGCGATGCATGTAACCAACCAAAGCCACAGGGCCACCAAAGCCAGTTGTGCCTAGTTTGAGGAAATATTTTAGTAAATCAAATAAGGTGTAATTAAGTTTTTCTGTACTCATGTTTTTTTTTGTTTTTTTGAATGGTTTGGTTCAAAAGAAAAGACATTGTATTTTCATAAAAAAAGAAACAAAAGAAAAACTTATAGATCAACTTTACTTTGGAGTTGGACTCCTTAAAATCTTAATTGGCTTGTATTTTGTGCTTTTCTTTTAGTTTTATTTTATGGAAAAAGGTAAACCTAATAATGTCTCTGTCAAAATAATCAACACCACTCGCGCGTTGTTGGAAACTGTTTAAATAACCCAATTCTAATGCTATATTTTTGTTGACACCATATTGCAAAGCAGCGTAAATCCTGTTTTGGTCAAAAGGGTTTTTAACGACATTTTCTCCAGCATTGATCATCAATTCATCATATACAATGGCTTTTAAATACTGATGTTCCTTTTTCCAGCAGGAATATTCCCCTTGAAGACGGTATCTGAATCTCCAATAGTAAGTAGTTCCTGGTAGCAATCCCTGTTTATCGGCATTGTGAAAAAAACGTTCTTCCATTTGAAAGCGTTGATTTAGGGTAAAGCTGCCATATTCCTGTTTCCAAGTAATGTCCTGCTGACCTCTGTATTCAGGTACTCTAAAATCATAAGTGACTTCGGGAACTTGGGTTGCAACGGAGAAATATGCATATCCGGCACCCACTTCGATGTTGTTATTAATTTTATAACGTCCCTGAATCCGCATTTCATATAAATTTTCTTCAACAGGATTCATGAAAATCCGATTGTCAAATTCAGTATGAATGGACCATTTATTATTTAATGTCAATTGGTTGTAGTATCGTGTCCAAAGTAAACTTTGATGATCTACATTTTTTTCGGTCTGTGCTTTGGAAACAAAGCATACTAACAAAAGGCAAAAGATTCTGATGGTTTTCATGAAGTCTATTTCGGTTTTTGGCAAATGTACATAAACTCTATAATTTATATAGAATTTATTTTTTACCACTAAACCAAAAAGCCTTTTACATAGTCCTTGGTTAGTTTTTCTTTTGGATTCAAAAGAACTTCTTCCGTTGGACCGAATTCTATAATCTCTCCCATATATACAAAACCAATGTAATCCGACACTCTTCGGGCTTGACGCAAAATGTGTGTGACAAGTACAATCGTGTATTTGTCTTTTAATTGCATAAATAATTCTTCTATAGCTTGTGTTGAGATTGGATCCAATGCCGATGTTGGTTCGTCTCCCAAAATAATTTCAGGTTCAATCGCCAGTCCTCTAGCTAAACATAATCGCTGCTGTTGGCCAATGGATAATCTCGTAGCAGGAGATTTTAGTCTGTCTTTTACTTCGTCCCAAAGATTAACACCACGAAGGTATTTTTCAACAATTTCGTCTAGGGATGCTCTGTTGTGGTTTCCATGAATACGTTGTCCATAGGCAATATTGTCATAAATGTTCATTGGTAATGGGAAAGGTCTTTGCGACAGTAAACCCATTTTTTTTCTGATGTGGGTGACTTCGGCCTTTGGATCGTAAATGTTTTCTCCGTCTACTAAAACTTTACCGTCTACGCGAACATCATTTTGACGGTCGAGTAATCGGTTCATGGTTTTAAGCAAGGTCGTTTTTCCACAACCCGATGGACCAATTAACGAGGTCACTTTCTTGTCTGGAATGTCAAGATTAATGTTCTTTAAAATATGGTTTTCACCAATGTGAACATTTAAATTTTGGATACTTATGTGTGGCTGAATGATCATATTTTATTTTTTGAAAGATTTTTGCTTGCTATTTTTGCAACAATGTTGATAATTAAAACAATAATGGTAAGGATAACTGCTGCGGCATATGCTCTATTTTGAACCTCTTGAATAGGACTGCTCAATTGGAAAAATATGGACAGTGGCAAAGTTGCAGCGGGTTGGTCAAGGGAAGTTGGGATGCTATCTGTAAAGCCTGCTGTAAAAAGTACGCAGGCGGCATCGCCAATAGCTCTTCCGAAAGACAATAATATGGCTGTGATAATTCCAGGAATGGATTGTCTTAATATAATTTTTGCAGTTTCATATCGTGTTCCCCCAAGTGCAAAAACAGCGTTGCTCATGTCTTCTGGAACAACTCGAACTACTTCATCTATGGCTCGCACCAGGATTGGGATTATCATTAATGTTACTGTAATAATTCCCGCCAACAATGAGGTTTTTAGTCCCATATAGACCATAATGGCAAATCCAAAAGCGCCATATACAATTGATGGAATACCAAACAGGATATCATAACTCAATCGGGTAATCGAAGCCAAAGTTGCATTTCTTTTGGCATACACATTAATGTAAATAACAATTGGAAGACTAATTAAAAGTCCCAATAAAGTAGAACCTATAGTGATATAAATCGAACCCACTATGGCATTTAGAATACCGCCTCCTTTACCAATGTAAAAACCACCTTCCGGAATTTTCGAAACCATATCCCAACTCAAGGAACCAATTCCTCTTGAGAAAAGGGTGTACAGTATCATGAACAAGGTACTGCTAATGATGATAGTGCTTAATATCATCAAGACTTTGAATATATTTTCTTCTATTTTTCTCATTTTGATACCTGTTAGTTATTTCTTTTTTCGATTCTATATAAAATAATTCTCGACACCGCATTGAATAAGAAAATAATGGCGAATAGGAGCAACGCCGCAAACATTAATGCTGAATCGTACATAGGAATGGACATCATTTCTCCATAATTATTTGCGATAAGTGCTGGTAGGGGATAAGCCGAATCGAATAGACTATGTGGAACTTGAGCCAAATTGCCGCAAACCATCAAAACGGCTATGGTTTCCCCAAAAGCTCTGGAAATTGCCAGAACTACAGCAGCTACAATTCCATCAAAAGATTTACGTAGAACCACTTTTTTGGTAGTTTGCCATTGTGTAGCACCCAATGATAACGATGCGTTTCGTAAGTCCTGTGGTACATTGTCAAACACCTCAATTACAATGCTGATGATAAGAGGGAAAATCATTATTGCCAAAACGATTCCTCCCGCCAACACAGAATAACCTGTTGTGAATTCTACGAAATGTGGTGCTATTTTATCCTGAATCAAAGGGACAATTACCAAGACTCCCCAAACACCATAAAGTACAGGCGGTATCCCCGATAATAATTCGATTAAAGGTAAAACCAATTTTCGTACTCTAATGTGAGCATATTCCGAAAGGTAAATTGCTGTTAGCATTGATAAAGGCAGAGCAATTATGATGGCAATTGCAGTTACCCAAAGTGTGCCAACAATAAAAGGATAAAATCCGAAGGCTTCTTTGAAAGGTTTCCATTCGGAGGAGAATAATAAATTATAAAGTGAAGTACTGTTTAAAATGGGTATAGATTTGTAGAATAATCCTAATGCAATCAACACAACTGTCGAGATAGACAAGAGGGTAAGCATCAGGAATATTTTACTGATGAATCGATCTTTGAGCAATCTTATATTTTTCATTTAATTATAGTAAACCACCCTATCAAAAACTGTTTTTAAACCACTCATGGTTTTTAGTTCTTGTTTTAGGGTGGATGTTTTATTTATTGGAAGAATATTACTTTACCTTCTCTAGTTCTTTTTTTAGTTTTTCTTTTGAAAGCTTGATGTATCCCGCTTCTGATACAAATTTTTGACCATCCGTAAGTATGTATTTTATAAATGCTTTGACAACGGCATTGTTTGGTTTTCCAGTGGTTACAAAATACAAATCTCTTGCAGGAGGTGATGGGTATTTACCAGTGACAATGGCGGCAATCAATTGGTCGATGTCATTATAAAAGTTTTCATCTGCATCTAATTTTCCGTTATTGTTAAGATCGATCGGAACTGCAACAATTCCATTGGTTGGTTTATTGGTTTTATTATCATAGATGTAAACGATGTTATTAAAACCTAATCCAGAAGGATCTCTTTGTACTGCTTGTGCCAATCCGGGGTCTCCAAATACGGCAACTCCTTGTAAATCTTCTTGTTTTTTGCCAAAATAACTCGCCCAAGTTTCGGCAGCTCCAGCGGCATCAGATCTTGTGTAGACATGAATTGGAGAAGTGCTTTTGAAACCCAAAGTATTCCACGTTTTGTATTTACCTGTGATGAAAATATTGTTGAATGCTTCTTTTTTCACACCTTTTTGGTATAATACTTTTCTATAGGGACTTGTTGCGCTTATGGTTGGAATTACTGCATCTTTGGTAACGGCTACGGCAAAAGCTCCTTTTTTGTATTCTGCTGCATTAAGTTCGCGTGATACTAATCCAATATCGGTTACTTTAGATAACACATCCGTTATTCCTTTTCCGGCACCACCAGCCTGAATATCAATTTTAACTTTTGGGTGTGCTTTTTTAAATTCTTCCGCCCATTTTACAGTAATAGGATATAATGCAAATGCTCCAGAAATACTGATGTTTCCAGATAAATCTTGAGCCGAAACTTTATTGGTTGTTAAGTTTGCTGCTATTAATGCAATTATAAGTAATAATGCTTTTCTATGTGTTTTCATCTCGTCTTTTTATTTTAATTGAAAATAATTTATAAATCACAAAGCTAACTTGGCGATTATGTCAAGTTAACTTTGCGATTTTTAATGATTTATTATAGAGAGTACTTCAGTGTGATACCATAAGTGATTTGATCTCCTAATACTGCTGCGTATTGTCCTGAATTTCCTCCGGCAGGCAACAATTGTTCGTAATAATTTTTATTTAAAAGGTTGCGTCCCCAAACGTGGATGGACAAACCTTCCGATGCACGGAAACCTAGACGACCATTAAAGATACCATAACCAGGAACTACTAAGTACTTAGAAGCAGAAGGGCTTGATGAGAATTCTGAGCGTGCATAACCATCAAGTGCTATAAAGAATTTACCAGCATTTGAAAAGAATTTTGCATCTTTAGTGTATTCACCACTTAAACTTCCTGCCCATCTTGAAACTCCAGGTAGATCGGTTCCCGAAACATCTTTATAGTTTACAGCTTTTCCATCAGCAGTAGTAGTTCCAGTTTCTTCTAATGGAAGTGGTGCATTGGTGAATTTAACATACTTTCCATCAGAGTAGGTTGCAGCTCCGTAAAGTGTAAAATGTTTATTAACATTAATACTTGCATCTAGTTCTAAACCTCTTACACGTACTTCATCTGCATTCGCAAGATACCCACGATTCACTCCCAATTCAGCAGCTTGAACATTCGTTTGAAAATCTTTGATATTTGTATCGTAGTAGGTCAAGTTCAATATTGAATTTTTGAAAGGAGAAGTTTTTACTCCAAATTCATAATGGTTTACATTTTCGGGCTTAACTACCGCAAGATCACTTAGAGTCTGACCCGCTGGCGGAGTAGGAAGTCCCGCTACATTCACACCAACTGGTTTGTAGCTTTTGGCATAAGTACCATAAGCATTGATTTTGTCAGTTGCTTTATAAGATACTGTTATATTTCCAGAAAAGTCAGTGTCATCAATATCTGTTGAAAATTGCTGATCAGTATAAACAGCTTTTTTAATAGCTAATAATTGAGGATCGGTAGTTTGAAGACCTCCGTATGTTTTACGGTTATAATCTGCAATTTTTTTATCAAAATTGTATCGTAAACCTGGTAATACATGTAATTTTTCAGTTACTGCCCAGTCCAATTGACCGAAAACTGCAGTACTTGCTGAATGTATTTTGGCATCGGTTTTTATACCGTATCCTTCAAGAAGATCAGGAGTTTGCCATAATGCTAATGGTACAGGCGTACTTACACCATTGTTATTATAATTAACGCTTTGTTGAGAAAATCTCCATTGAGCATCACCTGATTCTTCTGTACCTTTTGTTTTTGATGTTTGGTCGATAAAAAAGAAGCCTGCAACACCTGTTATTCTTGATGTAATTTTTCCTGCATAACGAACCTCTTGTGTTATTTGTGTTTGTCTTGAAGGATTTTGCGATTTAGCAAGTACCTGTAAGCCTGTAAAATCCCTATCGTTGGATGGATCCCAAGTCCAAAAACGCCATGCTGTTGTTGAGGTAAGTGTTCCGTTTCCAATTTTGGTGTCAATATTAAGGGATGCTCCGCCTAAATCTTGATTGGAACGCCAAGGCGTATCGTGGTCAATCTTACGGTCAAAGGCATTCAAACTTGGTAGTTGATAATTCAAATCGGCAATAATTGCATCAAATTGACGGTAAGGTTTTCTTTGTGTAGGTGCAACACCTGCAACAACTTGGGCATATCCGTCATTATGTTGAGTGGTAATGTCTCCCGCCAATGTAATATTGGTTCTTTCTGATGGAGTAAAAAGTAATTGTCCTCTAATACCTTGATTGTTCAACGTGTTTGTTGGTTTTCCTGTTGCAATATTATCGATTATACCATCACGTTGTGTGCCAGAAAATGACAATCTACCGGCTACTTTTTTACCCAAAGCTCCAGTAACCGAAGCCTTTGCTTGTAGGTATGCATAATTTCCGTAACTCACTTCGAAATCAGCACCTGAGGTGAAACTTGGTTTTCTAGAAGTGATGTTAAAAGCACCAGAAGTTGTGTTTTTACCAAACAAGGTTCCTTGAGGTCCACGCAGCACCTCAATTTGCTCTACATCGATAAAATCAAGAGTTGTAGCGGCTGGACGTGCATAATAAACACCATCCACATAGAAACCTACACCAGGATCAATACCGTCATTGGTAAGTCCGAATGGAGAACCTAGACCACGGATGTTGATACCTGTATTTCTTGGATTTGAAGAATAAAGTTGTACAGACGGAACCAATTCTTTTATACGGTTCACGTTGAAAGCACCTGTTTGTTCTGCTTGTTTTCCAGTTACAACTGATATCGCAATTGGAACATCTTGCACTTTTTCGATTCGGCGTCTAGAGGAAACCACCACTTCAACCAAAACATTTTCGCCTTCAGGTGTTAGGCTTATTTCTAATGGAGCTTCCGTTGGTTGGTAGATTTTTATTTCTTTGGTTGTATAGCCAACATATTGTATTAAAAGGGAAAAAGGAAGTTTTTCGTGAGTGTCAAGGGTGAATTTCCCATTGGCATCAGAGACTGTATTGTATTTTGTTCCTTTTATGACAATGTTTGCACCAGACAAAAAATTATTTTGATTGTCAGTTACGACACCTGTAACTACGCTTTGTGCAAAAGAGGTTGAAAAAATAAATAGTAGTAATAGGGTTGTAATCGTTTTTATAGATATAGTTCTCATTATTTTGTATATTATATGTAATTAGTAGAATTTAAAATAAAATTTTTTTAAGAGTCTAGCACATACACATACACATCACTTGAGTGATATTTTTTTCAATAGTTGAAAGAATTGTTATCTTATTTGTTTTCCTGACTTCAATTTTTTTGTTTGTAATTGTTTGCATAGGGATAAATTTGATTGTTAATCATACGTTAATTCGATGCAAATATATATAAATTCTACAAACTTAGTATAGTTTAGGAAATATTTTTTTATTTTTTTACCAATGAGGCGATAGTAATGCCTTGCATTGCTTTCAAAGTCTCGTCGCGAATAGCCACTAATCCGTGTCGTAATGAGCACTCAGACTCGCTTACGCAGTCTGAACAACGTTCGTAAAAATTTAAGGATGCGCATGGAAGTAATGCAATCGCACCGTCAAATAATCGGTGAATATCGGCCAAAGTGATACTTTCTTTGTCTTTTAAAAGATAATATCCTCCGTATTTTCCTTGCTTGCTACCTACAAAATGTCCTCTTTTTAAATCCAAAAGTATTTGCTCCAAAAACTTTTTTGGAATAGAAGCACCTTCCGCAATTTCAATGGTTCTTGAAATATGGTTTTCATCTTGTTGCGCTAAATATAGAAGCGCTTTAAGGGCATATTTGGTTTTATGTGAAAGCATTCTGTGTGATTAATTTTTATAATGATATAAAATTCAATGAATTCTTCTGGAGAATACATTTATGAGTCAAATATAGACTTTTTTTTAATTTTTTTAATTTAATTTTCAAACAAACTAATCCTTGTGGTATCTCAGTTTAGGAGTGTTATGCCATTTTTGTTTGAGGAGCTTTATCCAGCTGTACACTATATCTGTTGTCCCGAACCCCGGGACAACAGGATGCCGTTTCCATCTGGGCTAGGGGATTAGTTTTCATAATAAACCTTGTTGCTTAAAATACAAAAGAGAATCCGTAGTGAACTCTCTTTTGTGTTTTTAACCCACTTCCTTTTCGTTAGTTTAATAATCAGATATTTCAAAATTGCGATACATAAAATAAGAGCTAATCCAAAAGCCATTAACTTTTACAGCGTTTCTTATTATTTTTTCCATTAATCGCGTATCACCATAAGCATGGTCACTGGTTCTTGTATTTGTTACAATACCATTGTTGTCAATATAAGTATAGTCATTTACGAGTTTTAATGATGCTTTATTATAAAATCTATCGTCATTCCATCTGTCCAGTTTGAACTCTAATAGTTTTTTATAATATTCTTTCGCAATCATATCTTGATTTGGAGTGTATTGAAGAGACTTTCTATCAAATATATTTGTCGTTAAATAATAAAGGATATGTTTTGAAGGAGCAATTTTTGTACAAAAAGTCATTAACTGATCATTTTTGGGATTATCCAATGCTTCTACTAGTGCAAATTTTAATTCATCAAAAGTTTTATAGCCGTCATGGATATTCATTTCTTTTTTTACTCCTGTGTAGACTCCTTTGTTATTTATAACTCTCATTATGTTTTTATCGAAAGTTAATGTTTGACTACCTTCAAAATTAGCTACATCATCGAATGTGTCCACGCATAAGGCTTTACCATTTTCATCAATGATTTTGTATTTGTTTTTGATTTTAGCCTTAAAAATATTTTTTGAGTCGTCTATTTTTGCAATAAATTGATAACCAAAATCAATCAAAACTTTATTTTTTAGTGAAATCAATCCCCATTTGCCATTCTTTTTCGCAGGCAGAATAATTTCTTTGCTAGCATATGGGCTTGCTAAGTCAAAACTGAGGTCATCATATAAAAAAGGAACGAGGATTGTGTTTTTATCATCAACAATTCCAAACTTATTATTTTTTGAAGCAATAAAATAGCTATTCGTCTCAACAGTCAGTTTTTGTTTTATTTTGCTATAAATCTGAGGAAGAGATTGCTTTTGATTTATTTCATCATAAACGCCATAATTGTTTTTTGTGTCTTGAAGAAATAAAAATGATTTTTGAGTATCAAAAAAGGGACATACTAAATTATCTTCATTAAGAATGTAACCATATTTTTTGATAGAATTATCATAAATAGTTTTACCATCAGTATTGATAATGGAATAAGTTGTGCCTTTTATAGCTGATAGTAATTTGCTTTTATCGTTATCCGATTCAAAAATAAAATCATACTCTGGCTTTAAAATTATCGAGCCATCTTTTTTGTATAATCCACATTTTCCATCTTTAGTTTTGCCACAAATAAAGTTCTTCCTTTCAAAAATGTATTCAAAAGCAATAGGTATTATTTCTTTATTTGATAAGTTTATTACTCCTGTCAAATCATTGTTTTTTACTTTAAATAAATTTTTGAAACTATCAGCATCTGAAAGGAACATATTAAAATCATCTATTTCGTCATACATTGGAGGAATTAAAATTTCTCCTTTTGCAGAAGCCCAGCCTTGCTTTTTGTTTTTTTTAATTTTGAACTCACTCTGCATTCCCATAACTTGAATGTCATCATATTCTAATGGCAATATTTGATTGAGTTTGTAATCAACCATACCCGAAAGACTGCCTTTTTTTAATTCAATAAATCGAGTGCCATCACAATTAATAGCATCGTAGTCTATGTCAATTTTTTGCTTTGTTTTTGGTAAATAAGCTCCTTTCTTTTTGTCTTTTTCAACGATTATAATGCCTCTCATATAATCATTGTATATTTTATCCATTTCATCATCATAAATTCGGATGCCATTTTCAATTAATCCTTTTTTTGGACCAATTTCTGTTATGAAAATATCTTGAGGAACAGAGTTTATAAAATATTTATTTTTATCGAGTAACTTTTTTATATAGTCATTCTCATTTAATTTTTTTCCCTCTGTCGATATATTATCATAGATAGGTTCCAAAATTAATTTTCCTCCTACAATCAGGCCCTTTTTGGAGTCTTTCGAAATAATGGCTGAATTTCTATATAAATAAATATTGTCAAATGAATAATTGGATACGGTGTTATCTAGGATTAATTTTAACTCCTTCTTTTCATCTCTAACTAGAGTTGTTTTTGATGCATTATTTGAATAAATAATTTTAGAGTATTTGATAGGTAATAATGGAATTCCCTTGTCTGTGAAAGTGCCATATTTATTGTTGAGTTTTACAATATAAGATTGTATTCCATTGCCAATGGAATCATATTTGGTTTCCAAAATAGATTCCCCTTTTTTATTTATGATACCAAATTTATTATTGCTTTTTACTTTAAAATCATTTTCTGAAAAATCGATATAATCATAAGTGGGTTTTACAATTACAATATTGCCTTGCTTTATGCCATATTTATTGTTCTCAGTGAAAATAGCTGGATTTGTATTATTAGAATCAGGTGCATCTTCTACTGTTAGGTAGAAGTCATCAGTGTCTCCTTTAACAGATTGCGTAGGAACTTGAGAGTGAGCAAAAAGAAAATTAAATACTATAAATGCTAAAGTGAAAAGTTTTTTCATAGACACCATTTTTGAAAAGAAATAAGATTATTTATTTCCTCAAACTTAATAGAAAATGATTAATAATTTTTACTTTTTTTTGTTTAATAAGTAGATATAGTTTTTAAGTTACTGGATTTTAAGAATTGTATATAAACAAATAAACCACTCGATTTGAGTGGTTTATTTGTTTATATAAATTGCAATAGTTTTTTACCAGCCTCCGCTAGAACCTCCACCGGAGAATCCGCCACCACCAAAACCACCACCGAAGCCACCGCCTCCGCCTCCGAAACCGCCACCAGACGATCCGCCAAAACCACCACCTCCGCCACCTCTTCCGAGACTGCTTAGGATAATGACATCAAGTAGGCTAGGGCCTCCACCGCCGCGGTTTCCAGAATTTCCACCACCGCCAGCATTTTTGTTTTTGGAAAATAAAATCAAAACAATAATAACTATAACTATGATCGGTAAAATTGGAAAATCTTTTTGTTTGGTTTGCTTGCGTTCGCCTTTGTATTTGCCTTTGAAAACATCAATAATGGCATTGGTACCTTTGTCTAAACCTTGGTAATAACTACCAGCTTTAAACTCAGGAACGATAATGTTTCGAATTATTTCTCCCCCAGTTCCGGCGGTTAGCCTATCCTCTAAACCGTAACCAGGATTGATAGCTATCTTTCTTTCGTTTTTTGCCAAAAGAATAATAACTCCATTATCATCTTTTGCTGTTCCACCAATTCCCCAAGTTTGCCCCCATTTAGTTGCTAGTTGACTAACATCTTCATTTTTGAGGCTCTCTATAGTGATTACTACAATTTGAGTAGTCGTAGAATCAGAATATTTGATAAGTTTTTCTTCAAGTTGGGCTTTTTCTTCTGGACTTAGAACATTGGCATAATCATAAACCGAAGTTTGAAAACTAGGTTTCTCCGGAATCGTAAATTGTGCAAAAATTGAATTTATGCAGAAAAAAAACAGAATTATTTGTAGCCATTGGCTTTTGACTTTCGTCTTTTGACTTATGACTTTCTTCATCCTTTTGATATTTCGTTTGATAATTCGTTGGTGTCGCCTTCTTGCCAAGGAAAATGCTTTTTCATTTCTTGACCGGCTTTTAAAATACCATCAATTAATCCTTGTTTGAAATTTCCCTGTTTGAATTGTGCAACCATAACATCACGGGTACTGTCCCAAAAGGTATTGGTAACAACATCGTTGATGCCTTTGTCTCCACAAATCACAAAGGTTTTGTCTTCAATAGCCAGATAGATTAAAACACCATTTTGTAATTCGGTTTCATCCATTTTTAATTCATGAAAAACTTCCATGGCACGATCATACGCATCTAGGGAAGTTGTTTTTTCTATATGAACTCTAATTTCGCCAGAAGTGTTTTTTTCGGCTATTCGAATAGCTTCCACAATTTCTTGTTCATCTTCTTTGCTTAAAAAATCTTCTACTTTTGACATCGTATAGTTTTTAAAAACCCCGCCATGGCGGGGTTCAGTTTTTTTAGAATTTTACTTCAACAGGTTTTTCTGCACCAGTTACTGCTTGGAAATATGCTTTTTCTTTGAAACCAAACATTCCTGCAAACAAAGAGTTAGGAAACGTTTTGATGTGCGTGTTGTATGGCATAACAGCTTCATTGAAACGAGTTCTTGCAGTCAAGATTTGATTCTCAGTACTGGCCAATTCGTCTTGTAATTTTAAGAAATTAGCATTGGCTTTCAAATCAGGATAACGTTCTACAGAGACTAATAATTTAGACAAAGAGCTGCTTACTCCACTTTGAGCTGAATTGAACGCAGTCAATTGTTCTGGAGTGATGTTACTAGGATCAATAGTTACTGCTGTTGCTTTAGCACGTGCTTCGATTACTGCTGTTAAAGTGCTTTTTTCAAAATCTGCGGCTCCTTTAACTGTGTTTACTAGGTTTCCAATAAGGTCATTTCTTCTTTGGTAAGCTGTTTGCACATCTCCCCATGATTGCTCAACGGTTTGACCAAGTGTAACTGCTGTATTGTTAATTCCTTTAACCCAGCTGTAAATTCCGATGATTACTACTGCTACTATAATCCAAGGCAAAAATCTTTTCATGTTTGTTTAATTTAGAGTTTGTTTGTTGTTTTAATGTATTGTTATTGTAATTCGTTTTTAATGTTTATTAATTGCATTTTTATGGTTTCTAATTTACTGATAATTTCAAATTTATCCATTGTTTTCTTTTGGCCTTCTTTCAAATGGATTTTGGCACCTTCTAAAGTAAAACCTCTTTCTTTGACCAAATGATAAATAAGCTGCAGGTTCTTGATGTCTTCCGGGGTGAACATTCGGTTTCCTTTGGCGTTTTTCTTTGGTTTCAGAATGTCAAATTCACTGTCCCAAAATCGAATTAGGGAAGCGTTTACATCAAATGCTTTGGCGACTTCGCCTATGCTGTAGTATCTTTTATCTGGTGATAATTCTATGTGCATTTTTTTATTAATTATACTATTTTTGAAATCTAAAATCTAAAGTCAGCAATCTAAAATGCTTCGCCAGTTCGCTTCGCTCGGGTCGTTAATCTAATGATTGATTTTCTTGGTTAGCTATTTTTGAAATAGCAACGTATTCCACAGCCGAAATATTGCCATAATAAAAATTTAATGGGTTCACTACTTTTCCGTTTTTATGTACTTCGTAATGTAAATGTGGTGCTTCGGAACGTCCTGTGCTACCTACATATCCTATAATGTCTCCTCGTTTTACTGATTTTCCTGGGCGGCAATTGTATTTACTTAAATGTCCATAAAGGGTTTCGTAGCCGTAGCCGTGTCTTATAACAATGTGATTCCCATATCCCGAAGCGGTATTGTCGGCTTGGGCGACAACTCCATCGCCTGTGGCGTAGATTGGTGTTCCTGTTTTGGCCGTAAAATCCATTCCTTCGTGCATTTTTCTTGCCTTTGTAAATGGGTCTGTTCGATACCCGAAACCGGAAGCCATTCGTTTTAAATTTTCATTTTTCACGGGCTGTATCGCGGGAATTGCCGATAACAGCTTGTCCTTGGCTTTGGCTAATTTTATAATTTCATCCAATGATTTGGATTGGATTGCCAATTCCTTGCTCAACGCATCTACCCTTTCGGTGGTGCTGGTTACTAGTTTTGAATTGTTATAACCTTGCAAAGCAGCATAACGGTTTATTTTAGAATAGCCTGCTTTTCGTTCTTCTTCCGGAATAGCGGCTGTGTTGAAGTAAACGCGGTATAAATTGTTGTCTCGATCTTCAATATCTTCTATTACATCATCTACTTCGTCCATTTTTTTGTTTAAAATGGCATAATTCAATTTTAAATTTTCAATTTCCCGCGCTTGCAAACGGTCTTTTGGGGTGTCAAAATAGGGTGTGTTCAATAGTATTATGAAGGTCAAAAATCCAAACAATGCCGAGGCTAATAAAAACAGAACGGCAAAGCCAACTTTTCTTCTCTTTCTGATTTTTATTTTTCGATATGCCAGATTTACGGAATCGTAATAATATTTTACTTTCGCCATATTTTAAAATACCCTATTTTTGCAAATTAGTTAAAGAGTAAGTCGAACAAATTTAATAAATGTTTCAGTTGTTCGGGTCTTTTTTTAAATAATAAATGAATTTGGAGATGCTAAGATTCTAAGGTACTAAGAGACTGAGTTT
This sequence comes from Flavobacterium sp. P1_E4, assembly GCF_056405915.1. NCBI lineage: Bacteria > Pseudomonadati > Bacteroidota > Flavobacteriia > Flavobacteriales > Flavobacteriaceae > Flavobacterium > Flavobacterium sp. P1_E4. The sequence goes on along the minus strand of NZ_JBFUBE010000004.1, from coordinate 162,749 downwards.
TTTAGCTTAGATAAAGCTCTTGATACAACGGGTTCGCGTGAGGGATAGAAGCTAGCTACCGAAGTAGCGCGGATAGCCCGACAGCATTAGGGAAAGGGGCCGAATAAGCGGTTGCTGGATTTGGCCCCTTTTTCTAATGGTGGCACGTCCAAGAGGTTAAGTTTTTAGATTTAGAAACAAAAAAATAAACGAAATACTGAATATACAGCAAAAATGAAATCACAAGACGTACGTAAACAATTTTTAGATTTTTTTGAAAGTAAAGGGCATTTAATTGTTCCATCTGCACCGATTGTTCTTAAGGATGATCCGACCTTGATGTTTAATAACTCGGGAATGGCACAGTTTAAAGAATATTTTCTAGGCCATGGAACTCCAAAAAGCAACAGAATTGCCGATACGCAAAAATGTCTTCGTGTTTCCGGAAAGCATAATGACCTTGAGGAAGTGGGGATTGACACGTATCACCACACGATGTTTGAGATGTTGGGAAACTGGTCTTTTGGTGATTATTTCAAGAAAGAGGCAATTCACTGGGCTTGGGAATTATTAACTGAGGTATATAAAATTCCAAAAGATATTCTTTATGTTTCGGTTTTTGAAGGAAATCCAGATGAGAATGTACCTTTCGACCAAGAAGCTTGGGATATTTGGAAAACATTGATTGACGAAGACCGAATTATTCTTGGAAACAAGAAAGATAATTTCTGGGAAATGGGTGACCAAGGACCTTGCGGACCTTGTTCCGAAATTCACGTTGATATTCGTTCTGCTGAAGAAAAAGCTTTGGTTTCAGGAAAATCTTTGGTAAATAATGATCACCCGCACGTGGTAGAGATTTGGAACAATGTATTTATGGAATTCAATCGTAAAGCCGATGGTTCTCTAGAGAAATTGCCAGCTCAACATGTGGATACAGGAATGGGATTTGAGCGTCTTTGTATGGTTTTACAAGGGGTTCAGTCAAATTATGATACTGATGTTTTTACACCGCTAATCAGAGAAATCGAAACGATTACGGGAACTAAATATACAATTAAGGCTAAAGACGAAGCCGAAGATAAAATAAATATTGCGATTCGTGTAATTGCAGATCACGTTCGTGCGGTTGCTTTTGCGATTGCCGACGGTCAGTTGCCATCGAATACAGGAGCTGGTTATGTAATTCGTAGAATTTTGCGTCGTGCGATTCGTTACGGTTTTACTTTCTTGAATACCAAAGAGCCTTTTATCTATAAATTGGTTGAAACTTTGAGCGCTCAAATGGGTAGTTCATTTCCAGAAATCAGATCTCAAAAAGAGCTTTGTGCTAATGTGATTCGTGAGGAAGAAAACTCGTTTTTACGTACACTAGACCAAGGATTGATTTTGTTGGACAATATAATAGCAAATTCAAGCGAAAAAGTTATTTCAGGTAAAAAAGCTTTTGAATTGTATGACACATATGGTTTTCCTATTGATTTAACAGCTTTGATCTTGTCTGAAAAAGGCTTGTCTTTGGATGAAGCTGAATTTGAATCGGAGTTGCAAAAACAAAAAGAGCGTTCTCGTGCGGCTTCAAAAGTAAAAGCAGGAGATTGGCAGATTTTGAGAGAAGACGATGATGAGGAATTTATAGGGTATGACCACACCGAAGCTATGGTGAAAATTACTCGTTATAGAAAAGTTGAAAGTGCCAAAGACGGAGAGATTTTCCAATTGGTATTTAATATGACTCCGTTTTATCCAGAAGGTGGTGGACAGGTAGGAGATAAAGGATATTTTGAAACCGGAAACGGGGACGTTATTTATATCATTGACACTAAGAAAGAAAATAATTTAATTATTCATTTTGTAAAAGATTTGCCTAGTAATGTTTCCGAAACATTCAAGGCTATAGTTTATGAAAACCAACGATTTGAATCGGCAGCAAATCACTCGGCTACCCACTTAATGCACCAAGCTTTGCGAACTATTTTAGGAACACATGTGGAGCAAAAAGGATCTTTGGTAAACAGAAACAATTTGCGTTTTGACTTTTCGCATTATGCTAAAGTTACCGATGATGAGATTCAGCAAGTAGAGGATTTTGTAAATGCAAGAATTCAAGAGCAATTGCCATTAATAGAAAGACGTAATGTTCCTTTTGCGCAAGCGGTTGAAGAAGGTGCAATGGCATTGTTTGGAGAGAAATACGGTGATACGGTTCGTGCTATTAAATTTGGAAGCAGTATGGAATTGTGTGGTGGAATTCACGTAAAAAACACTGCTGATATTTGGTATTTCAAGATTGTGAGCGAAGGTGCTGTTGCGGCGGGAATTCGTCGTATTGAAGCGATTACTTCGGTTAAAGTAAAGGAATATTTTGCAAGCCAGTCTGAAAAATTAACAGCGATTAATAGTCTGTTGAAAAACCCACAGGATAGTATAAAAGCTGTTGTTTCATTGCAGGAAGAAAATGCAAAATTGAAAAAGCAATTGGAGGTTTTATTGAAAGATAAAGCCAAAAATATGAAAGGCGAATTGGCTAAAGAATTACAGGAGATTAATGGAATCCAATTCCTTGCCAAACAAGTTGATTTGAGTCCGGAAGGAGCTAAAGATTTAGCTTATGAATTGGGTACTTTAGGAACTAACATTTTCTTAGTTTTGGCTACAGCCGATGCTGGAAAACCAATGTTGTCTTGTTATATCTCCAAAGAATTGGTTGCTGACAGAAAACTAAATGCGGGCCAAGTGGTTCGTGAATTAGGTAAATACATCCAAGGTGGAGGAGGAGGACAGCCTTTCTTCGCTACTGCTGGAGGGAAAAATACAGACGGAATTGCTGAGGCTTTGGCTAAGGCGGTTGAGTTTGTGAAGTAGATTTTAAAGATTAATTCCTTTTGTAAAGGTGTTTGATTTTATATATAACCTTGAATAATCTGTTAAAAGATTATTCAAGGTTTTTTTGTAAATAAATTAGTTGGCGAATTAGTGCTTTTAATTTGCTTCATAATGTTTTTATGATTTTTTTTGTAAAAAAATAATGATATTAAATTATGAAAAAATTACTTTATTTATTTTGTGCTTCTTTATTAGTGTTTACTTCTTGTTCATCTGATAGTTCAGATTCAACAGCAGAGGCTGTACTTTTAATAAAAGAAATTACAAGTGATAGTTGGGGTGGAACGGATATAATTATTTATAATGGTAACAAAATTGTTAAAGAAGTAAGGTCAGTAGATGCTAAAACCGAAACTAAAACCTACCTATACGATGGCGATTTAATCATAGAAGAAAAAGAGGTTATAAAGAATGGTTGGGAATTTTGGGAGATTAATTCTGTAGCATACAAATATGAGAATGGAAAGCTTGTCTCTGTATTGTCTAAAAGGAGTGATCGCTGGACTTCGGAGGGGACTTCGTTACATGACATAAATTTTTATAAGATAGATTTTGTATATAATTCTGATGGTACTATATCTGCAAAAAATTATAGGTTTGATAATGAAGGTAATGCTCAGATAAATTATCTAAGTAAATATTTTTTTCAGGATGGTAACATAGTGAAGTTGGAATGTTTTGACACGGACGGGAATTTTGTAAATTCGACCGTTAATAAATATGATAATAGAAAAAATCCTTTTTCAAATATTGTAGGTTTTAGTCAGTTGTATGATAAGTATTACCGCTATACAGGGAGAAATAATTTACTTGAATCTACTTTTGCTTCAAGTTCATACACTGAAAATGTTAAATATACATACTCCTATAATTCCTATGGATATCCTGACGCGATGACTGTGTCAGAGATTGATACTACAAACGGTATTGTTACTAATACGCATGCTTTTAATACTCAATATCATTACTAAAAAATTAACAATACATTGCAATGAAAAAAATATTTTATTTATTTACTGCTTCTTTATTGGTGATGACTTCTTGTTCCAATGATGATAAAGAAGATACTGCAATTAATAATTCTGTATTAGTGAAAAAAGCAATTATGAAAGACGGTACATCGTCTGATTTTTTTGAATATAGCTACAATGGAAATAAGCTGACAAGGATAAGTCCAAGTTTTAGTAATAATGCCTTTATTGATTTTACTTACAATGGCGATTTAATAAATGGTAGTAAAAGATATGATGAAAATAAAGTTTTACTATTTGAAATGATTTATGAGTATGACAGTAAGCAAAGATTAATAAGTGAAAAACTGCTTAGTAAATTTTATTATTCTGGAAACAAAAGAGTATTTGTTTATAATTCTGATGGTACAATTGGCTATACAGAATTCACTGGGGATTTAATAAACCAGGACATAATAGTTATAACAGGTAAGGTTTGGCTAAATGATCAAGGCGAAACTATAAAAGTAGAAGAATATAAAGATAATGTATTATTTTCAAAGACAGAATATACATACGATGATAAAAATAATATTTTTAAAAATATTCTCGGTTATAACAAGATAAATTTGTTAGGGGATTTAGGGAAAATCCATAATATACTAACCTGTAAAAAATATAATTCTAGTGATGTTTTAGCTTACGGTTATTCAAATAAGTACAGCTATAATTCGGCTAATTATCCTGTTTCTGTAATTACTACTTTTGAAGATGGTGGAGTCGGCAATAGTGAATGGGTTTATTATTAATTTGTATTTTTAAATTTTTGAATTAATAAAATTGTACCCCCAAATACACCATTCTAATATTGGAGTATTTGGGGTTTTCTATTTGCTTTATTTTCTATTTAAAACTTAAACCAAGCATAGGGTTCATTACTAAAATCCAATGCTCTTGGTAAACCATCTCCAGGAGTTACTTTTAATTCAGGTTGGAGAGATGGGTTGGAAGGATATTTTTTGCCGTCAAATTTTACAACTCTATTTTTGTGGCCACTATGAATGAATAAGTTTTTCCAGCCAGAAGATTTTTCAGTATCAATCACAACAGGATAATCTGCAACAGTAAATTTGGAAATGACTGCGCCTTGATTGTCTAAAAGATATTGAGTGCAACCTCCAGAACCACAAAAATAAGGACCGGTTAAACCTACTAGGATCTCTTTCTTGCCATCATCATTCAAATCATATTCAAAGAAAATAAACTTCTTACTATAATCATCAATGATTTTTTTAGAAAGATCGTCTTTGTATAGATTTTGTAAAGTCAATCGAACAATATTGGCAGTTTTCAAATTTGAAGAATTGATGCCATATTGTCCTGCAGGGATTGTATCTGTAGGGTCAGGATCAATAATACTGTCTTTAAGTTTAGCTGAAAGCGTGTCTTTGATAACAGTCGCTGTGTCTATGGTGTTTTGGCTTTCGCTTGTTTCTTTTTTACAAGAAATAAACGTAAGAGTCAAAAGAAGTACTAGAGTTAAGATTTGCTTAGTCATATGTTTTATTTTACATAGATTGGACTTCTTTTCAGTAAGTAGGTAACGGTATCCATCCAACTGTCTTTTATTTTAAACATAGGCTTTCTGTTTTGAGTATATATTTTGGAATTATTTTTATACATATCAAAATAGACGTGATAATCAAACAATAATTGGGTATTGGTATTGGCAACAGTAGCTTCATTTGCTTTTACTTTATTGTCGTTTACTTTTGCGTTTTGCGAAGTATAAGCTGTTGAGGTTTGATTTTGAGTTACTGTATAGGATACTTTTGCTGCAACGATATTATCTACTCCAAGTATTTTGTGAAGTTCGTCTATTGGAGTTTCATCTATGTTTTTATGATCAATACCTGCTTTTCGCAATAAACTATTGGTTGTTCTTAAATCCTGAACCGTCAACGGTAATATATTCGAAGATTTATCCAATAGTTTGTTGTAGATGTCGTTTTGGGCAAATTTTGACATTTCTTCTGAGTCGGTCATATTTTCAGAATTCACAAAAGGCACAGGCAATACGGCGATTGTATTCGTTTTGAAAGTTGCAGCCTGATTTACTGAAGCATTGTTTGTTGAACTTGGAGCACTTTCTATGGTGTTTTCAGCTATGGCAAAAGTTTGTGATCTTCCGCTGGCGAAATCAATTCGAGCAATTTTTGAAACATCAATTACGATAGTCATTGTTTCATTTGGCATCGAATATTCTATTGTTTTGTCTGACATTTTCGAAATGCTACATTCAATGACTTGATAATCTTTTGTGATGATTTTGTCAAGTTTTTTTGCTTGTGAAAAAGCAGATGCTGATAATAAAATCAGCATTAATACGGTAAGTGCTTTTTTTAGAGTCATTTTTTAAAATTTAATTATTAGAATCCTAATTTGTTTTTCAAATCAAGAAGTATTTTACAAGTTCATTTAGGAGTAAATGTTTTTAATTCGCTGATTTTAAGGTTGTTGTTTGTTTTGTGAAGAGTTGCTCTTATTATCAAATTTAATCAATTTAATTGGTCTATTAAAATAGACGGATGTAAATTCTGTATTTTTTATTTGGTGTTTTTTAAAGGCTAAAAATTTATCTCTCTTAATTTGTTTCTTAGGTTTTTTATGATTTTTTTTGTTAAAAATTGGATTTATTAAATTATGAAAAAAATACTTTATTTATTTTGCACGTGTTTGTTGGTACTTGCTTCTTGTTCTAGGGATGATGGTAATTCATCTAATAATGACAATTCACCAGATTCCACTACTCTAATCTTTCCTGAAAAAATAGTTACTGTTAATTATGTTGGACACTTATCAACGGATTATACATATAATGGAAATAAAATAGTCAGTGYGATTTCAGATAATGGCTATAAAAATATATATACTTATACTGGAGATCTAATAACAAAGCTTGTGGAAATACAGAGTGACGGGACTGTGTCTACAACGGAATATTTTTATAGTAATGGTAAACTTTCTTCTAAGACTCGTTTAACAACGGGGGATGTTATTAAGTACCAATCGAATTACACTTACAATACCGATGGAACTATTTCTTATACGGAATTTGCGATAACTCTCAGTACAGGGGATAGATATGGACCTGAATATACAGGGAAGCTTACCTTTAAAGACGGTAATCTTATAAAGGACGAAAAATCACAATCAGGAGCTTACGGTACTTCTTCAACATATGAATATGATACTAAAAACCAGTCATTTAAAAATGTATTAGGATTTAATTTATTACTAAACAATGCACTATCTGTTAATAACTTGGTTAAAAGGACATATGTAACAATTGATGGCACTCATATTTTTACAAATGAATACGAATATGATGCTAATGGTTTTCCGACTGAGGGAAAAAGCTTTATTGACGGAGCTATTGATGGTACAATTAGTATCACATACTAGAGTTTTTAAAAGGCTATAATAAATAGCATTATTTCAAAACCCCAAATACACCATTTTAATATTGGAGTATTTGGGGTTTTGATTTTAAAGTTTTTTTATTTTGTATTTTTGAAAGGTTAAAAACACAAAATGAATTTCAGAACCAAAATCAATATCACTCAAAATCCCAACCCAATAGACTACAATTCCAAAATTGTCTCGTTGGGTTCCTGTTTTGCTGAAAATATGGGAGATAAATTCCAATATTTTAAATTTCAAAGCACTATCAATCCATTCGGAATTATTTTCAATCCGGTTTCGATTGAGAGAATTATTGACAGATTGGTTAATGACGTTTTATTCACCGAAAAAGATATTTTTTTTCACAACGAGCGTTGGCATTGTTTTGAAGTGCATTCGGATTTAAGCCATTCGGATGCAACAGAATTTTTGAAAAATCTGAATCAAATTCTAAAGGAAACAAAGAACCAATTGCAGGAAGCAACCCACGTAATTATTACGTATGGAACTTCTTGGGTGTATCGAAATATTGAAAAAGAGGCCATTGTGGCTAATTGCCATAAAGTACCTCAAAAACAGTTTGCCAAAGAACTGCTAACTGTTGCAACGATTCAGGAAAGTATTACGAATACAATTGATTTGATACAATCGATTAATCCCAATTGTAATTTCATTTTTACCGTTTCCCCTGTGCGCCACCTTAAAGATGGTTTTGTTGAAAATCAAGTCAGCAAAGCACATTTGATTGCATCAGTTTACCACGTTTTAAGGGAATCTAAAATCTGCAATCTAAAATCTGCAACCTATTATCCTTCCTCTGAAATTATGATGGATGAACTCCGGGATTATCGTTTTTATGCCGAAGATATGTTGCATCCAAGTCAAATAGCAATTGATTATATCTGGGAGAGATTCAAAGAATCCACTATTTCAGAAACGACTTATCCCACAATGGATGTTGTCGAAAGCATTCAAAAGGGTTTGCAACATCGACCATTTAATCCCCATTCGGAGAGTCATAAAAAATTTGAAGCCAATCTTCAGTCGAAAATCGCTACATTAGTGGCTCAATATTCATTCATGAAATTTTAATTATGGTAAAGAGAATTTTAGTTGGAGCAGTACTTGTAGTGGCAATAATTTTGGCATTCAAATTCTGTGAATTCAAGAAAGGAGATGATTCAACTTTAGATTACAATACTAATTTGATTCAGCAACAAATCGTGAACGTTGGGAAATTAGTGGTTACCGAAGGACATTTTTCGGAAGTGGTGACTTATAAAAACCAACAGAAATACATGATGGATATGCTCTCATTTGAGAAAAAAGCATTGATAATTGTTAATGCAGATGTTACCGTATCCTATGATTTGCACCAAATGAAATACGATATCGATGAAGCCAATAAAACTATAACAATTCTAAGCATCCCGAAAGAAGAAATAAAGATAAGTCCAGACATCAAGTTCTATGACGTAGAGCAAAGTCAGATGAATCCTTTTACTGGTGATGATTACAATAAAATCAATAAATCAGTAAAGGCCAATTTAGCTAAGAAAATAGAAAAGTCATCGTTGAAGTCTAATGCTCAGAACCGTTTGATAAGTGAACTTTCCAAGATTTTGATTTTGACGAATACAATGGGCTGGAAACTACAATATGACGGTAAAGTCATCGCAAACGAAAAAGACTTTGTAACAAATGTAAAACTTTAAGACTATTTTTTTAATTTTAGTATAACTAATTAAATTATTGTATTTCTGTTTAATAATTAAAGGATTTCGCAATAATTCTGAAACATATTACAGGAATTGTATAACTTATTAAATTATAGTTATTGCATATTTGTAGATTCAGAAATTCCTAAATACAGGGTAGGAATAGTCAAAATTTAAGCGCATTTATTTACAAAGATTTTTATATGAACAAAAAACTAAATTCTTTTGTAAAAAAAGCACTGCGTATTATGCTTTGGAGTGCTGTTACAATTGTGATTTTTTTGTTGTTCATTATAATATTGATTCAAGTTCCGGCCATTCAGAATTTTACTAAGGATAAAGCACTCACTTATCTCAATGACAAACTTAAAACTAAAAGTTCCCTAGATAGGATTGCAATTAGTTTCCCAAAAACTATAATCCTCGAAGGTTTTTATTTTGAAGATCAACATAAAGACACTTTATTGAGTGGAAAACGGTTGGAGATTGATATCGATTTGTTTAAAATCATCAATCATAAAATAGAAATAAACTCCATTGAACTTGAAAACACAACTGCCAATATATCCCGAAATAAAGATTCTGTTTTTAACTTCGATTATATAATTAAGGCATTTGCTTCTACCGAACCAAAAGATCCAAACAGTGAACCCTATGTTATATCAGTTGTTGATGTGGATTTAAAGAACATCAAGTTTAAATTCAAAGACGATTTATCAAAGAATGACATAAAAGTAAAACTTGGTGATTTCAGCACAAAATTCAAAGAATTTGATTTAGACAAAATGGATTTCAATATTCCATACATTGATTTGAATGGATTGAATGTGGTCTTAAATCAGGATCTAGTTGAGAAAATCGCCAAAGTCTCAGTTAAAACAATTGATACTATTTCCAAAAGAAGCGATTTTAATTTGGAACTAAAAAAAATCACATTGTCTAAAATTAATATTGCTTATGACAATAAAGATTCCAAAATGAATTCCAAACTGACTTTGGGAAAACTAAAACTTTTGGTAAATGATTTGGATATAAAAAATCAGATACTTGATTTTGATACATTTGAAGTCAAAAATCTAAAGGGAAATCTACTGCTTGGTAAAAAAGAAAAGCAAATAAAAACACCCAATTTAGACACCATTGCAATTCCCGAAAAAGGTTGGAAAATGAAATTGAAATCTTTGGACTTGCAAAACATTGCTTTCAAGTTTGATGATATGGAATCTCCCGGAATTGCAAATGGAATGGATTACAGTCATCTTGATTTGAATGGGCTTAACGTCAAAGCTGGACATATTTATTTTGCAAATGACACTATTTCGGGACGTGTGAAATCTTTAGCAGTGAATGAAAAAAGCGGACTGAAAATTCAGCAACTTAAAACACAGTTTTTTTATGGACCAAAGGAATCCTATCTGAATGATTTATATTTAAGAACTCCTCAAACAGAATTGAAAGATAAAATAAAAGTGAACTATCAATCGCTTGCCAGTCTTTCAAAAAATATAGGGGATTTGTCGGTTGATGCGAATTTGAGTCAGTCAAGAATTGGTTTTAAGGATGTTTTGCTTTTTGCCCCACAACTTCGAAAAACGAATCCTTTTCAATCGAATCCGGATGCCATTTTATATATCAATTCCCGTGTAAATGGTATGGTAAAAGACTTGAACATTCCTTATTTTCAGATGCAGGGAATTGGTAATACGAAAGTCTCTGTTTCGGGTAAAATCAAAGGACTACCCAATTACGAAAAAGCTTTTTTTGATTTGGATATAAAAAACATAACGTCCTCTTCACGTGACGTAATTTCTTTTGCTCCTGAAGGATCACTTCCCAAAACGATTCGGCTTCCAGAACAATTTGATGCTAGCGGAAAATTCAAAGGTTCCATCAATAATTTTAAAACTAAATTGGTATTAAACAGCAGTTATGGCAAGGCCAATGTGGATGCATTGTTTGATAACAGAATTAAGAACAGTGAAAAGTATGATGCGACAATTGCTTTTATGGATTTCAATCTTGGAAGACTTATTAAGAATGATTCCTTGGGGAAAATCACGGGAAATGCCAAAGTTAAAGGGCAAGGACTGAATCCTAAAACGGCAAATGCTCAGCTCGTAGCCATTGTAAAAAAAGCGAATTTCAATAAATATGCGTACTCTAACATCGCTTTGAAAGGTACGATTACCAAAGGAAATTTTGATGTAAAAGCCGACAGTAAAGATCCAAATCTAAAATTCAAATTGGATGCAAATGGTGGTTTCAAAGATAAATATCCGGCTGTAAAATTAAATCTGAACCTTGACATCGCCGATTTGGAAAAACTGAATCTGCACGCCGGCCCGTTGAAACTTCGAGGAAACGTTATTGCCGATATTGCCAACAGTAATCCCGATTATTTGAACGGAGAAATTGTAGCTTCTAATGTTCAAATTTTGCAGGATACAGAACCGATTGTTTTAGATAAGGTTAAAATTATTGCTTTTTCAGATAATCAAAAAAATAATATAAAAATAAGCTCTCAATTTATTAAAGCTGAAATTGACGGTAAATACAAACTGACCACACTTTCGGATGCAATTCTAAATTCATTGTCAAAATATATAAATGTTCAGACTGCGAAATACAAACCCAATTCGGAGAAACAACAATTTACCTTTACTATTGCTGTTCAAAATGACCCTATTTTATATAAATTGATTCCAAAGTTGACAGGACTGGAACCTTTAAACATTTCTGGAAAATACAATAGTGTAGGGGATACATTGGAAATAAAAGGAACAATTCCGAAAATTATTTATGCCAATAATACAATATCCGACGGAAAAATAAATGTCGAAACCAAGAATAATGTCTTAGAATATCAAGTTTCTGTAGGGACGATTGAAGGCGGGCAATTTAAAATTCCGTTGACAAGTTTGTCGGGAAAAGCCGAAAACAATATCCTTTCGTGTGCTTTGCAGGTAAAAGATAAAGACAAAAAAGACCAATATTTTATTGCAGGTGAATTGCGTCACGAAGATTCAAAAAATGTAATTAAACTGAATGCGGAAAACTTGGTTTTGAATTATGATAAATGGAATATAAATCCGGAAAATGCAATTGAATTCGGAGGCCAAAGACTTTATATCAATAAATTTTATTTGGATAATTCGGGCAACGAACTTAAGATTCAATCTCAAGAGAATCATGATAATTCACCACTTCACGTTGATTTTGTAAATTTCAAAATGGAGACAATTTTGAATATGGTGAAGAAAGAAAATTTGGGAGTGCAGGGTTCAATAAATGGTTCTGTCGTATTCGAAAACGTGATGACAAACCCCATTTTTACTTCGGATTTGACCATTGATAAGTTTGTCTTTGGAGGAGAAGCTGTTGGAAATATCGGTTTAAAAGTGGATAACAAAACGGCAAATATTCTTTCGGTAAATATGACCCTTTCCGGTGAAGGCAACGATCTCGCCCTTTTGGGAACATATAGGGTTGACAGCGAAAACTTCGACCTTAATTTGGATGTAAATCAATTAAATGTCAAAAGTATTCAAGGGTTTTCGTTTGGAAACATAACCGATGGTAAAGGTTCATTGTCAGGGCAATTTAAGATTACCGGAAATATTTCGGAACCAAAAGTAAATGGAGAATTGTTATTTAAAGACGCCGGATTCCGAATAACAAAGCTCAATTCTTATTTTAGCGTAAATGATGAAAAAATCGCTTTGCGAAACGAAGAAATTACATTCGACAACTTTTCGATTTATGATGAAAATGGAAATGAATTGGGAGTAAACGGTAAAATGACAACGCAAAATTTTAGGGATTTTAATTTTGATTTAGCCGTAAAAGCGGATGATTTTAGGGCAATACATTCTAAAGTTACCGATAATGATTTGTTTTACGGCGATCTTTTTTTGGATACCAAATTAAAGATTGGAGGAACGCTTGACAACCCTGTAGTCAATGGAAATATTGAAATAAATGACGAAACAAAATTCACGGTTGTACTGCCACAAACCGATCCTTCTATTGTTGACAGGGAAGGAATTGTGGAGTTTGTAGATGAAGATAATCTGTATTTAAAACAAACGGTTGAATTGCAGAAAGAACTGAATCAATCGAAATTAATTGGAATGGATGTGTCGGTTGCCATTACTATTGATAAGGAAGCCGAATTTACGTTGGTGATTGATAAAGGAAATGGTGATTATCTGAATTTAAAAGGGGAAGCCGAACTTACTGCAGGAGTTGACCCTTCCGGAAAAACTACGCTTACAGGTAAATATGAGTTTGATAGTGGTTCTTATGAAATGAATTTCAATATGATTAGACGAAAATTTGATATTCAGAAAGGCAGTTATATTATTTGGAATGGGGAGCCAACGATGGCTACTATGAATATTACGGCAGTATATAAAGTCAATACAGCACCATTGGATTTGCTAAGCGATCAACTTGGAGCAGTAACTCCCGAGGTTAGAAACTCATACAAACAAAAAATACCATTTCAGACTTTATTGAAAATGAATGGCGAATTGCTAAAACCTGAAATTACTTTTGATATTGTTTTACCTGACGGGAATTATGATGTTTCGTCGGATATTGTAAGCGCATCCCAAACAAAATTGGAACAGCTGAGACAAGATCCGTCAGAATTAAACAAACAGGTATTTGCCTTGTTATTGCTAAATAGATTCGTAGGCGAGAATCCTTTTTCCAGTGAAAGCGGAAGCACAAGTGCTGAATATCTTGCGAGACAAAGTGCCAGTAAAATACTTTCGCAACAATTAAACGATCTCGCTGGAGATTTAATTGCTGGCGTTCAATTAGAATTCGATTTAGAGTCGACCGAAGATTACACTTCAGGGGCGAAAGAGACTAGAACCGATTTGAATGTAGCGGTTTCAAAGAAACTTTTGAATGACCGATTAAAAGTTACCGTAGGAAGCAGTTTTGGTGTCGAAGGAGAAGAACGGGCCAATGAAGATGCGTCCAATATTGCAGGTGATGCTTCTTTAGAATACCAATTGAGTAAAGATGGAAGATACATGATTCGGGCGTATAGAAAAAACGAATACCAAGTTGCGATTCAAGGCGAAATTGTAGAAACAGGCGTTGTCTTTATCATCACAATGGAATACAACAAATTCAAAGAGCTTTTTAAACGAAGCGCCAAAGAAATTGAGATAACGAAAAAGGAACAACTTCGTAAAGAAAAAAAGAGATTAGAGAAAGAGAAGCAAAAAGCGAAAGTATCTTATGCAAAGTAAACATTCAAAATATCTTTTAATCCTGTGCTCATTCTTCATTTTAGGATGCGGTAATGCCAAGTATTTGCCTGAAGGTGATTTGCTTTATACAGGCGGTTCCGTAAAAGTTGAGGATTCAATTATAAAAAGAAAGGACAGGAAAGCATTAGAAACTGAATTGAAAAATCTTTTACGCCCCAATCCTAACAAACAAATATTGGGACTAAGACCAAAATTATTAATTTATAATTTGGCAGGAAAACCCACAAAAGATAAAGGTTTCCAGTATTGGTTAAGTACCAAAGTGGGAGAACCACCCGTTTTATTCAGCAAAGTGGATTTAGAGTATAATGCTTCTGTCTTACGGAATTATACCGAAAACAGAGGCTATTTTAAAACAAAAGTACAGTCAGATTCTACTAGACATGGAAAAAAAGCCACAGCAGAATATACCGTTTGGCCTTCAAAACAATACAAAATTAAAAATGTTTCCTTTCCTGATGATTCCACTGCTTTGGGAAAATCGATTGCTAGAACTCAAAGGAGAACCCTTTTGATTCCGGGTAATCCTTATGATTTGGAAGTTATAAAATTGGAACGCGAACGCATCGATGCCAGATTAAAAGAAAAAGGATATTACTTCTTTAATCCTGATTATATTTTGGCTCAAGTAGATAGTTCCAAAGGTGATCACGAAGTCAGCATTAGACTGAAAATAAAAGAAGAAACGCCATCCAAAGCGAGAAAACCCTATACCATAAATGAAATCATTGTTTATCCGAATTATTCAATTCTGACGGATAGTATTGCCTATAAAAAGGAAGATATTGTACAGTACAAAGATTTTACGATTATTGATTCTGCCAAGACTTTTAATCCAAGAGTTTTTGACCGCACTTTGTATTTTAAAAAAGGCGATTTGTACAACAGAAAAAATCATAACCTTTCCTTAAACAGGTTTGTGAATTTAGGGACTTTTAAGTTTGTAAAAAATGAATTTAAAGTGGATGATTCAATTCCAGACGCCTTAAATGCCTATTATTATCTGACGTTGTTACCCAAAAAGTTCCTTCGTTTTGAAGTAGGAGCCAGTACCAATTCGGCTGGATATACAGGAACTGAAGCAAAAGTTAATTGGAACAACAGAAACTTTTTTGGCGGTGCCGAATTGTTTACGCTTTCCTTATTTGGAGGTATTGATTTTCAGGTTTCGGGTCAGAATGGAGGACACGATATTTATACTTTTGGTGGAGAAGCCAGTTTGATTTGGCCTCGATTAGTGGCTCCTTTTAAATGGCAAAATTCGAGCGAATTTGTTCCCAGAACAAAAGTGCTTCTCCGTTATGAACGCCAAAGCAAAGCCGATCAGTATACTTTGAATTCTTTCAAAACTTCTTTCGGCTATTTGTGGAAAGAGAGCGTCAGAGCAGAACACGAATTGAAAGTGTTGGAAATTAATTATGTAAGTCCAAAAGACGTAACGGATTCATATCTAGAAGAAATTAAGACAAATCCATCATTGGGAAAAGTAATTGAAAAGCAATTGATTTTTGGACCTACCTATTCGTATACTTTTACCAATACGATGCAAAAAAGAAAGAAACATACCGTTTATTTCAATGGTGAATTGGATTTAGCGGGGAATATTACAGGCTTGCTAATGGGAGCAAATGCCAAAAAAGGCGATACCATCAAGTTCTTTGATGTGCCTTTCAGCCAATTTGTAAAAGTCAAAGGAGATTTCAGACATTACTTAAAGCTCGGTGAAAATAGCAAGTTAGCCACTAGATTTATTGCGGGTGCTGGATATGCCTATGGGAACAATACTGTGATGCCATCCTCCAGGCAGTTTGTAGCCGGTGGCCCCAATAGTCTCCGGGCCTTTCGATCACAATCAGTAGGGCCGGGAAGTTATAAAAATCCAAATCCAAATCCTGATTTTTTGCCAGATGAGACAGGAGATATAAAATTAGAATTCAATACCGAATATAGAACCAAATTATTCAGTATCGTAAACGGAGCACTGTTTTTGGATGCGGGAAATATTTGGCTTTTAAATGAAGATAAAAACAAACCCGGTGGTCAGATATCAAAAGATTTTATGAAAGAAATAGCAGTCGGAGTGGGAGCAGGACTGCGTTTTGATTTTTCTTTTTTAATCCTGCGAACCGATCTCGCTTTTCCAATCAGACAGCCTTATTTGATTAACGGAAGTAATTGGGTGATTGATGCTGTCGATTTTGGAAGCGGATCTTGGAGGAAAGATAATTTAATGCTTAATATTGCTATTGGTTATCCTTTTTAATGACTATCCTCTGTGTTTTATTATGAATTTTTGGAGCAGAATGATTAGGCTTTTTAGGGAAACATCGTCCCGCTTTCCATTTCAATCTTATAAGCCGAACCCCGGCACAAAAGGATTTTTACTTCAATCGGGGCTCTAAGGGGAAAGATATTGCCATTTTTGCAATTAGACTACTGTGTAAACTGTGTCATAGCGGGAAACGAAGCAACCTCACTATCTATTCCGAAAAGTAAACGCAACACCTATACCCAATATTGTCATCCCGAGGAACGAGGGATCTCCGCAATACTATTCGACAAAGAGGCTCATTTTTTACTTAGATTGCGGAGATCCCTCGTTCCTCGGGATGACAAGTTTGCGGGTAGTTGGGATGTTAAAAAAAACACGAATTACAGTTTCCATAATTCGTGCTAATTCGTGCAATTCGTGTTTTATAATTCTAATGTGTAGTTTCTTCGTTCTCAAAAATCAACTCCAAACCATTCGAAATTAATTTCTCGATTTCAGGACGTTGTTTTTTAAGGTTTTCCAAATGCAAAAGTATTTGTTGCATTAAATTTGTTTCATTTCGAGTATTTAAAAGCTCAATCAATTCCACAGAAAGTAACCAATCATTTGGGTGACTATTTTGAAGTTTTTCAAAAATAGGTTCCAATGAAGCTGTTGTGTCATTCGATTCGCGAATGCTTCTTACGGTTTGGTACAATACTTCCAGATCGTCTCTTTCGGCAGTTTGTTTGGCTTTAATGGTTTTGCTCGAAGGAACGTGCGAAATCAAATTAAAACTGCTTACATCGGCTGGCCCAGAAAAAGCCGAAACAAGTTTTTTGCCCACGGCCATATCATAATTCCCCCATTCTGGTTTGAATAAAATAGTGTCTCCGTGTGTAACCGTACAGTTTTTGAAACAAATTAAGATAATCTCTCCATGTAGATTCCTTTTTCCGGTAATGATTTCTCCAACGACTTTTATATCACCTTCAAATTCCAGAGTGGCAGTTTGTCCTTCATAAACGCCATATGCTTTTAAGTCACGTGGACTCATATCTTCAATGGCTAGATTAATACCTTTTAGTTTTCCTATTGGACTACCAAAACCTTCCGGATGTGTAATCGTTCCGTGACCAACCAATTCTTTTTCGCGATATGATAAAGCAGTTTCACCTGTGGTTTGAAAGTAAATTGGTTTTCCTTCCTGTTCGATAACATTCGTGAAAACTCCCGAAATCTGTAAGCCAGTACTCATTTCAATAGTTCCCAATGCTTTCGAATGGATTAGTTTTTTAATGCCTGACAATCCTCCTGTACGCAAAGCCATAGTATTGGCAAACTCTTCCAATATCAAACTCAAATAAGCAAAATCTGGAGTTACATAAAGTTGCGGTTGTAATTTGGTAATATCAAAACTTTGGTGAACTGCTGAAAAATCATAAGGGATTTTCTTTACATTATCTGTCATACACCAAGCGCTTTCGCCAATGGATGACAATAAACCGGCTCCGTAAATTTTAGGGTTTTCCAATGTACCTATTAAACCATATTCAACTGTCCACCAATGCAGGTTTCGGATTTGGGCCATTTCTGATAATTCACCCATATTGTTTTGAAGGTCCTCAACTGCTTTTTCGGCTGCTTCAATTTCGGCTTGTGGTGTGCCTTCCGCTTCTTTCAAAATAGAAAGTAACCGAATGGCCTCATACATTTCGTAATCTTTATGCGAAGAAATGGCTTTACAACCTATTTCGCCAAAACGACGCAGGTATTCTGCATATTCTGGATTCGCAATGATAGGGGCGTGGCCGGCACCTTCGTGAATAATATCCGGTGCGGGAGTGTATTCAATATGTTCGAGCTGGCGAATGTCTGATGCAATTACCAAAACATTATACGCTTGAAATTCCATAAAGGCATTTGGTGGGATAAAGCCATCAACTGCCACAGCAGCCCAGCCAATTTCGGTAAGTATGCGGTTCATACCATACATGCTCGGAATGTTGTCTACTTCAATACCCGTTTTTTTCAATCCTTCAAGATAGGAACTGTGAGCTACCTTAGAGAGATAATTCACGTTTTTACGCATTACATAACGCCAAACTGCTTGATTAATTGGAGTGTAATCGCTGTAATCCTGAGCTTTGATAAACTGTTTTAAATGTTTAGGCAATCGTTCTAATAGTGGATTGCTTTCTATTTTTTTGTTCATAACGAAATCGATGTAGTTTATATGCAAAAGTACAATTTAAAGAAGCTAAAAGGAAGCTTTGTAATAGAAATTATTTTTCCACTTCTTCAAATCTTTTTATTGGTTTTATTAGTGCAACAAATGCAATATAATGGTTTTAAAAAATAAATTACCGCAGATTCACTGATTGTATTGTTTTATAATCTGTGAATCTGCGGTAGTTTTCTAATTACTTTTTGTTTCTGTTTTTACAAAAGCGGATGCTTCGCTTCATGTCTGAAATACTCAATTTTGTGATGGAACATTTCTGCCATCATTTTGCCTCTGAGTTTGGCTTCATCAGCATTTTTACCTGTAAATATACTATCCACAGTTTTAGTAAAAATCTCCATCCAGCGGTTAAAATGTTCTTTCTCGACAGGAAGTTGTTTGTGAGGTGGAAAAGGACTTCCGGAATAGGTGTGTTCTTCCAGTAGAATAGTTTGCCAAAAGCGGTACATTTTCTCTAAATGTTCTGGCCAGCGGTCGCCTATTTTTTCATTGAAAATAGATCCTATCAATTCGTCTTTTCTCACATTCGAGTAGAATGTATCTACCATTAATTTGATGTCTTCTATGTTTGTTATGTCTTTATTTGTCATTGTTTTTTTGAATAAAATAGTCTACCCAAAGGTAGATTATAATTAGAAAATCGACTAAAAAAGAACTGTTAATTTATCCTGTTATCCTATCAATTGGGTAAATAGATCATGTCTTTCGTTGAGGTATTGGTATTCGAATCCTTTGGCATTCATGTTGGTTTTTATGGCATGAATATCATTTGGATTCTTTAATTCCAAACCAACCACAACCGATCCTACTTCACGACTATTCTTTTTTGCAAACTGAAAATAAGTAATGTCATCATCTGGGCCCAAGATGTCGTTTACAAATTCCTTCAATGCTCCGGGACGTTGTGGAAACTGAATCATGAAATAATGCATCAATCCTTCATAAAGCAAGGAGCGTTCTTTTATTTCGGCAGTTCTTTCGATGTCATTGTTGCTACCGCTGACAATGCAGACAACTGTCTTCCCTTTTATTTCTTCCTTGTAAAAATCTAAGGCTGCTATCGTTAATGCTCCAGCAGGTTCTACTACCATGGCTTCTTCATTGTACAATCGCAATATAGTAGTGCATACTTTTCCTTCGGGGACCAGTATAATGTCGTCTAAGTTTTTTTGGCAAATGTCAAAAGTCAGATCGCCCACTTGCTTTACAGCGGCTCCATCTACAAATTTATCGATGGTGTCCAGCGGAGTATTTTTGTGGTTGGCAATTGAAGTTTTCATCGAAGGAGCGCCTAGAGGTTCTACTCCAATGATTTTAGTATTAGGACTTAATTGTTTGAATACGGTCGAAAGTCCTGATGCCAGTCCACCACCGCCTATGGGTACAAATACATAATCAATAGGTTCTTTGTAAGTGTCAAGGATTTCTAATCCAACAGTGCCTTGGCCTGCTATCACTTCTAAGTCATCAAAAGGATGAATGAAGGCTTTGCTGTTTTGTGTGGCGTCAGCTATTGATTTTGCATAAGCGTCATCAAATGTATCGCCAGTCAAAACAATTTCTACATATTTTTTTCCAAACAATTGAACTTGTTTTACTTTTTGCTTGGGTGTCGTTTTTGGCATATAAATTTTGCCCATTATTTTTAAAAGATGACAAGAAAAAGCAACGCCTTGCGCATGATTTCCAGCGCTGGCACAGACAATTCCATTTTCTTTTTCGGTATCCGTTAAGGAACTTATTTTGTTATAAGCTCCTCTTATTTTGTAGGATCGAACGACTTGCAGGTCTTCACGTTTTAGCAAAATATTTGCCCCAAATTCCTCCGATAAATTTAAGTTTTCAATCAGGGGAGTAGAAGGAACTACATTTTTAAGTTGTTTTTGCGCCTGTTGTACGGCTTTAAATAAAGTCATTTTTTTAGTATTTGGAATTTAAAACTCTTAATTAAAAGAAATTCATTGGTTCTAATTCAGTTATTTTTGTAGCTAATTGTTGGATTATTTCTTTGTGCGTTTTACTAGTATAAAGGCAATAGCCAGTTTCCTGAATAATTGGAAAGGCATTGATAATTGATGCGACTTGTTTTTCTTTTTCTTCCGAAAAAGTATTTAAATTTTGGTTGTCAGGAACCGCTTTTTCATTTTTATAGGAAGAAAATTTCTTTATGGCGGTTTCATCTGAATTTGGAAACTTTAATAGTAGAATTTGGTGAGTAGAAAGCTCAGCTTCAGTCTGTAAATAACATTTAAAAACTTCAATAACTTTTTCCATTTGATACACTATGTTTTGAACTGCTGCTTCTGTTTCAATAAGCGTAATCGTAAAACGATATAAATTTACTGTTTTACAAAAAACTACTAAGAAGCTGTTTATGTTTATTTTTCTTCGAGTCAAAATAAGGGCTACTTTATTGATTAATCCTTCCTGTTTTTCGCTAAAAAGTGTTATTGTGAATTCTTGTTGCATAGCTGAATAGTTTGTTTTTGTTTAAAAAAAAAAGCCTTCCTCGATTTGAATTGAGAAAGGCTTTATTAGAAAATAGAATCCTGACTCGTCATAAAAAACGAATAATGATAATTACTATAATGATAATTGTTGCTGAATTTTTCATGTTTTTCTAAAATAAAAAACCTCCCGATGTGGGAGGTTTCATAAATGTATATTGATTACTTATTTATATAACACCTCGCTATAATTATCGAATGATAATTATAATAATGAGAATGATGATGTTAATTAAGTTTTTCATTTTTTATTGCTTAGACTGTAAATGTATTCATTTTAGTGAATTGAACAATAAATTATTTTTTCTTTTCTTTATTTTCCTTTGTTTCGGGTTTTGCAGGAGGATATTGTGCCAAAATTTGGGTTACAATATCATTAACTATCGCATCTTTTTCTGCCATGTCTTTAGAAAGGGTTCCAGTACCCTCACCTTGCCAGATTAGTTCTTTCTTTTTGGCGTCGATAAGGTCAATGTATAATGTGCCTTCAGTAGATGAACTCACATAAGTTTGTCCTCCATACATATAAGGATTCCAGCCATAACCCCAACCGTAACCCCATCCAGCATTGAATTGGTTTACGCTGATTTCTTCTCGAGATTTGGTAAAAATATTAACTAATAAATCGGGAGTTTCACTTTTGGTAAATCCTTTGGCCTGTAATTGTTGGTCGATGGCATTCAGTATTCTTTTTTTGTCCAAATCAGAAATTTCGACTTTGTCAATTCCGGATTTCATAAAAGCAAAAGTTTTGTATTGTGTAAAATCAACTGATCTGTCATAATCAGAATATACTTTTACAGTGTCGCATGAGGAAACGATGAAAAGTAGTAATAAGGGCAGGAGCTTAAATGTTTTCATGTGTTATGTGATTAATGTTGAATTAAATTTAGCGCAAAAATCGTACCAATTTGGTTACTCTAAGGTAGTTAAAAAAAATGATTTTTCAAAGATCTCTACCAAATACATTTGTTTGCAGTTAGTTGTTTTAGCCCTGATAGTAGTGGAAAGCATTTTTTGATAAACGAGTATTTTTTTCTTGAACAAAAAAAGCGACCAAAGGAAGCTCTTTTTGTTCTTAGAAAAAAACGAGTTTATGAAAAATCTTGAAGCGAATAGCAGGATTAGCTGCTGAAAATTTCTTTAGATTTTATTTTTATCTGCTGAATCTGCAAAAATCTGCGTGCCAATTTTTTTTTATGTCACGCAGATTCAGCAGATTTAAAATGATTTTTATGTGCTTTATTCTAATAATTTATCATCCACCAAATTTGGTAGTGTCACCTTCAACAACGGTTCTACTTCCATAGCACGTTTTATGGCAAAAACAGCGCCTTCGTTTCTGGCCCAGCTGCGTCTTGAGATTCCGTTATTGACATCCCAAAAAAGCATAGAAGCCAAGCGTCTAGAAGCTTCTTTGGAACCGTCAAGCACCATTCCGAAACCACCGTTGATAACTTCACCCCAGCCAACGCCACCACCATTGTGAATGGAAACCCAGGTAGCGCCTCGGAAACTGTCGCCAATCACGTTTTGAATCGCCATATCGGCAGTGAAACGAGATCCGTCATAAATATTGGAAGTTTCTCGGTAAGGCGAATCAGTTCCCGAAACGTCGTGATGATCACGGCCTAAAACTACCAATCCTATTTCACCTTTGGCGATAGCCTGATTGAAAGCTTCGGCAATTTTAACACGACCTTCGGCATCGGCATATAAGATTCGGGCTTGAGAACCCACAACCAATTTATTTTCTTGCGCACCTTTTATCCACTGAATATTATCCTGCATTTGTTGCTGAATTTCTATCGGAGCTGTTTTGGCCATTTCTTCCAATACATGGCAGGCGATAGCATCTGTTTTGGCTAAATCTTCAGGCTTTCCAGAAGTACAAACCCAACGGAAAGGCCCAAAACCATAATCAAAACACATAGGTCCCATAATGTCTTGTACATAACTTGGGTATCTGAAATCAATATTATTTTTAGCCATAATATCAGCACCAGCACGGGAAGCTTCCAGTAAAAAGGCATTTCCGTAATCAAAGAAATAGGTTCCTTTGGCCGTATGTTTATTAATAGCTGTTGTGTGACGACGCAATGTTTCCTGTACTTTTTCCTTGAATAAATCAGGATTATTTGCCATCATATCATTGGCTTCTTCAAATGAAATTCCAACTGGATAATATCCTCCAGCCCACGGATTGTGAAGCGAAGTTTGGTCAGAACCCAAATCAATATAAAGGTTTTCTTCGTCAAATCGTTCCCAAACATCCACCACGTTTCCGAGATACCCGATAGAAACGGTTTCGTTATTGGCTTTCGCCAAAGCAACTCTTTTGACTAATTCGTCTATATCTTCAACCACTTCATTAATCCAGCCTTGACTGTGACGAATATGAGTGATTTTTGCATTTACCTCGGCACAAACCGTGATGCAGCCTGCAATATTTCCTGCTTTTGGCTGTGCACCACTCATTCCTCCCAATCCTGAAGTTACGAATAAGCCGCCTTTTGGACTGCGTTTTATTTTTCTAAAACCATTCAAAACCGTGATTGTCGTTCCGTGTACAATTCCCTGCGGGCCTATGTACATATAACTACCTGCGGTCATTTGCCCGTATTGGGAAACTCCCAAAGCATTCATTTTTTCCCAATCATCAGGTTGAGAATAGTTAGGGATTACCATTCCGTTGGTAACCACAACTCTTGGTGCTTCTTTGTGGGAAGGAAACAATCCCATCGGATGCCCGGAATACATTGTCAAAGTTTGCTCATCGGTCATTTCCGATAAGTATTTCATCGTCAATAAATATTGTGCCCAGTTCGAGAAAACCGCACCGTTCCCTCCATAAGTAATCAATTCGTGCGGATGTTGCGCCACCGCATAATCCAGATTGTTCTGAATCATAAGCATAATGGCTTTGGCTTGCTCGCTTTTTCCAGGATATTCCGAGATTGGTCGGGCATACATTCTATAATCGGGACGCAAACGGTACATATAAATACGTCCGTACGTTTCTAGTTCGTTGCGAAATTCAGGGATTAATTCAGCGTGGTGTTTTGGCTCAAAATAGCGCAAAGCATTCCGAAGCGCCAGTTTTTTCTCGTCGTCCGACAAGATTTCTTTCCGTTTCGGCGCGTGATTAATGTTTGCCTCATACGGTTTTGGCTGTGGTAATATAGAGGGGATTCCTTGTTGTATTTGTTCTTGAAAAGTCATTTTTTTGTTTTTAAAATCTAAAATTAAATTTGTTCTAATGAGCAACACTTTGGGCGTGACCACAATAGAAAAAGGGGCTGATATAGGTGGGTCTTGAGTCGCCCCTTTCCCTATTGCGGTCGGGCTATCCACGCTACTTCGGTAGCTAGTTTCTATCCCTCACGCGCATCCGTAAATCAAGACCTTTTTTGGAAAATTAGAAATAACTTTTTCAAAAGATTTCTAAATATTCAATTGTCTTTGTTGCTTTTGTATGCACTAAAAAACAATATCGGCTAGGGATACCGTATATCCGACCTGTGGTAGGACTTGTGGATTTTAATTTTATATTTTAAAGAAAGGATGTCCATTTATTGCTGAAATATTTAAAATGCTGTTTTCTGAAATCTAAATTCTGACTTCTGAGATCTTTATTCTATTATCTTTACTCTATTTTCTAATTTCCCCAGTTTTTTTGTCAAATCCGTAGGGACAATGACGACAACCACTTTTGCAACAATACCCTCTTTTCAAATGGTATTTTTCTGTAAAGCATTTGTATCCTTCGGGAGTGTAATAAAAATCTTCTCCCTCAGTTAATTTATTTTCATTACTTTGTTCTGCCATTCTTTATTTATGCTTGAAATTCGCAATTAGGCGATTGTGTTTTTCTTTAATTTGGACTAAATTGCCTGTACAAATCTATAAATTTTATAACCAATGTTTGTTATTGTTGCCAAATATTTAATTCCTAAAGGATATCGCGGGCTAACAGTCTTTCCTTTTGTGTTTATAAAATATGCATTTGATTCCGAAAATAAAGTACTTGTCAACCACGAAAAAATCCATCTTCGGCAGCAATTGGAATTATTGGTGTTGCCTTTTTTTGTTTGGTATTTTGTGGAATATGCGGTACGTTTGCTACAGTATAAAAACGCCAATTTGGCCTATAGAAATATCAGTTTTGAAAGGGAAGCTTATGACAATGAACAGCATTTGAATTACCTTGAAACGAGAACATTTTTTACTTTTTTAAATTATTTGCGAGAAAATAGGAAATAAAAGGTCTCACCGCAAAGGCGCAAGGTCGCTAAGTTTATTTTCTTTGTGCCTTGGCGTCTTAGCGGTAATAAAATAATAAATACTAAATTTTGAATCAGAAAATAACATACGAACTACCTAACGGAATTTCACTTGAGATCAAGCGGGAAGATTTGCTTCATCCTTTTATATCGGGGAATAAATTTAGGAAGTTAAAGTACAATTTGCTTCAGTCCAAAATCGAAAAACAAGAAACTGTATTGACTTTTGGTGGCGCTTATTCCAATCATATTGCTGCGGTTGCTTATGCAGGAAAAGAACAGGGGTTTAAAACCATCGGAGTAATTAGAGGAGAGGAATTAGGTGATAAAATTGCCGAAAATCCAACTTTGCAGTTTGCCAAAGAATGTGGAATGCAATTCGAGTTTGTGACCAGAGAAGCCTATCGATTCAAAACCGAACCTGATTTTATAGCCAACTTACAACAGAAATTCGGATCGTTTTACCTTGTCCCAGAAGGCGGTACTAATGAGTATGCCATAAAAGGATGCGAAGAAATACTCACTGAAGAAGACGCTAAGTTTGATTATATATGTTGTGCGGTAGGAACGGGAGGTACCATTTCGGGGATAATCAACAGTGCATTTCCACACCAAAAAGTTTTGGGATTTCCAGCATTAAAAGGAGACTTTTTAAAAGATGAAATTCGTAAATTTGCCACCAACGAAAATTGGGAATTGATAACCAATTATCATTTTGGAGGCTACGGAAAAGTAAATGAAGAACTGATTCAGTTTATAAATCAGTTTTATAAACAAACACAAGTTCCATTAGACCCCATTTATACTGGAAAGATGGTTTTTGGCGTTATAGATTTAATTCAGAAAGACTATTTTCCCCATAATTTCAAAATTCTATTGATTCATACAGGAGGATTACAAGGAATCCAGGGAATGAATACGCTTTTGAAAAGCAAAAACAAAACAGTGATTCAATTTCAATAGCAATGGCAAAAAACAATGTCAAATATCGAATAAATGTCATATAACAATATTTTAAAGTAAAAATATGTTTAAAAAAATAATTTTATTTCTTGTAATTGCAACTTTCATAAGCTGCGGTTCTTCAAAATCAACAATTCAAACCACAAAAAAACCTGTAGGATGGAAATATTCCAAACCAATCCAAAACGGGAGTAGTAATAGTAGTAGTAAAGCGACCACTCAGTCCACTTCAAAACCATTGTCCACAAATGAAATGACCTATGGTTACATTGCGCAATACAATGCAGTTGCGATGTCCAATATGAAAACTTATGGAATTCCTGCCAGTATTATTTTGGCACAAGGAATTCTGGAATCAGGTTCGGGACAAAGTGATTTGGCAACGACAGCGAATAATCATTTTGGAATCAAATGCCATAACGATTGGACAGGTGATAAAGTCTATAAAGATGATGATTCTGCAAATGAATGTTTTAGGAAATACAATCAAGCTTCGGAGTCTTATAAAGACCACGCAATGTTGTTGACTGGAAAAAAGAGATATTCGAATTTGTTTACATTATCCAAAGGGGATTACAAAGCATGGGCAAAAGGTTTGAGAGAAGCTGGATATGCAACTGATCCAAGATATCCTGAAAAATTAATAGGCTATATAGAAACCTATAATTTAAGTCAGTACGATGCCAAAGTTTTAGGAAAAGAGATGGCAAAGGAAGAATCCAAAGTAATACTTCAGGATAATTTTGGCGCTGATGAAGCCAGTTTGTATGAAATCCAAAAAGGAGATACTTTTTATTCCGTTTCCAAAAAATTTAATTTAACGGTAGAAGAATTAAAACAGAAAAATAATCTAACAGAGAATACACTTTCAATTGGACAGAAGTTGATTGTGAAATAAGTTTGCAGTATTCAGTTTTTAGTATTCAGTCAAATCTAAAATCTGAAGCCAAAAATCTAAAATTTTAAATCGTAATGATATACCAAAGAAGTAGTCAGCTTTTTGCTGAAGCAGAAAAAGTAATTCCGGGAGGAGTAAATTCACCAGTAAGAGCTTTTAAAGCCGTGGGAGGGACACCAATATTTGTAAAAAGTGCCAAAGGAGCCTATTTGTACGATGAAGACGGAAATCGATTAATCGATTATATCAATTCATGGGGGCCAATGATTTTGGGCCATTCCTACGAACCTGTAGTTGAAGCCGTAATTGAAAAAGCCAAATTGGGGACATCTTTCGGGATGCCAACGGAACTGGAAACACAGATTGCTGCACTTGCAGTTTCAATGGTTCCAAATATAGATAAAATCCGTTTTGTGAATTCCGGTACAGAGGCTTGTATGAGTGCGGTGCGTTTGGCTCGCGGTTTTACCAAAAGAGATAAAATCATCAAATTTGCTGGTTGTTACCACGGTCATTCCGATTCGTTTTTGATTCAGGCGGGGAGTGGTGCTGTGACTTTTGGAACTCCAAACAGTCCTGGTGTAACAGTAGGAACTGCCAAAGATACTTTGCTTGCCAAATACAATGATTTGGAAAATGTGAAGACTTTAATTGAAGCCAACAAAAATGAAATTGCAGCCATAATTGTAGAGCCTGTTGCCGGAAATATGGGATGTATTCCACCTGTTAAAGGATTTTTGGAAGGATTGCGCGAATTGTGTACTGCAAATGGAATTCTACTGATTTTTGATGAGGTAATGACAGGTTTTAGATTGGCTAGAGGTGGAGTTCAGGAATTGTTCAACATCAATGCAGATATTGTTTGTTTCGGAAAAGTAATTGGGGGTGGATTACCTGTTGGAGCTTTTGCGGCACGCGCTGAAATTATGAATTTCCTTGCACCATTAGGACCTGTTTACCAAGCGGGAACGTTGTCTGGGAATCCATTGGCAATGGCGGCTGGATTGGCTATGTTGCAGGCATTAGATAATGACCGTGAAATTTTCAAAAGACTGGAAGAGAAAACTGCTTATTTAGGGGCTGGAATCGAAAGAGTTTTGAAAGCCAATAATGTTGTTTTTACAATAAATCAAATAGGTTCTATGATTTCGGTTCATTTTGATGCGAATCCGGTAACCGATTTTCAATCTGCTGGAGCAGGAGATAATGAAACTTTCAAGAAATTCTTCCACGGACTAGTTGCCGAAGGAGTTTACATAGCTCCATCAGCCTATGAAACTTGGTTCATCACCGATGCGCTGACTTATGAAGACTTGGATTTTACTATTAATGCAATAGATAAAGTTTCTAAAACGTTCTAAATAACGTCAAATAATAAAACATAAATTCCACTCATTTGCCCAAATTAATTGGCGCAAATAAGTGGAATTCATATTTGGGATCAAAAAGGATTCAATCAAAATTATTCTCTACATTCCTCCACTTCTTCTTTCTTTCATTTTCTCTTTCATTTTTTCTTTGTTCTCTTCTCTTATTGCAAGCCATTTTTTGTATTGGTCGGCAGATAAGATGGCTTTCATTTTAGCTTCAGTATCTGATTTTTCGGTTTGCATTTTATTTTTAAAAGCTGTTCTTTCTTCGGGAGTTAGTTTTTCTCCACTGGCTTTTCGGGTGTCTTTTTGAGCTTTTAGTTCTTGGGCTTTGGCACTTTTTTCTGCTAAAATTTTACCTACGGCTTCTTGTTGTTTGGCATCCAAAGTCAATTCTTTGGTCAGATGAGCCAAATGTTTTTGCTGACGTTGTTCTGGAGTCATTTTTTCCATGTCGGCTTTGTTTTGTTGTGGCCTGGTTTCTTGTGCAAATCCAGTCAATCCTATTCCCAATACTAAGGCAATAATTAATTTTTTCATGTTGTTTGTTTTTAAGTTATAGGGATAAGATGACTGTAATGGTCAAAGGTTTAATGTTTTAACGTTAATTTGTGAAAAACTGATTTATGTCATTTATAATTTAAAGCGCTGTGCTATCTTTGCACCGTGAAAAACTTTGTATTCATACTTATCATTGCTATTTTTCTAAAGCCGATTTTTCCGGTTATAGAATACGTGGTCAATTATGAATACATTTCTAAGGTACTTTGCGAGAACAAGGCAAAGCCAATGATGCATTGTAACGGAAAATGTCATCTGATGAAAGAACTGGCTAAGGCTGCCGAAAATGAAAAGCCTGCATCTTCCGATAAAAAAGGATATTCTCCTGTTGTTGAACTACTGTTTTTTCAAGAAATCAAGACTTTTTCTATTGCTTCTGTATCATTTTTGGATAAAGAAAACAATAGCAATACCTATTCCAATTTATATTCCAATTCCCATTTGGAATCCCTTTTAAGACCGCCGATTTTTATTTCTTAGATTTTATTAAAAACACACTTTTGTGTCAATAGTTGCAAATGGTATTCATCGTTTGTGAACGTTGTTGCGCACGCACCCATTTTAAATAAATTAAGAAATACTAAACTAAATGATGAAAAACATAATAAATAAAGCAATTGCTATTTTAGCAATGGGCACTGTATTGGTAAGCTGTTCTAATAATGATGATGAAGCAATTACAGGTACTGGTAAATTAGTAGTGGAATTTGATAATGCTTTTGGATCAAATGACCTTATTTTGGATACACAGGCCAACACGACTTCACAAGCAGAAGTTTTAAAAATTAGCCAAATAAAGTATATCATCAGTAATATTGTTTTGACAAAAGCTGATGGTACAACGATTATTTATCCAAAAAGTGATAGCTATTTTATTGTTGATGAAGCGACAGACGATAGCCACGAAATCGAATTGGAAAATATCCCTGCAGGCGATTACACCAAAGTAAAATTCGGAATTGGTGTAGACAAGGCTCAATGGGAATTGGGTGCTACTGGTCAAGGAGATTTCCTTACTCAAGCACAGGATGCAGGAATGTTGTGGAGTTGGTCAGCTGGTTATAAATTTGTTGATTTTGAAGGAACTTTTACATCAGCAACCGTAACTACCGATACCTCATTTATGGTTCATACAGGACAAACCGGAACGGACTATAACTATACAGAAGTGACTTTGACTTTGCCTTCAAATGCTTTGGTGAGAACCACAATTACTCCTGAAATCCATGTTATCGCCGATGTGTCTAAAATCATTGACGGAACCAATAAAATCAAACTTTCAGATAACAATATGGGAGGTATGGGAGCAATGATTATGGGAGGCACTCAATTACCTTTGATTACTGCCAATCTAAACGGAATGTTCTCGGTAGCCCACGTACACAACGACTAATAAGTTGCTAAATTTTTAGGAGCAGAAGATTGGTTTTCATAACAACTTTTCTCCCGCTATTGCCTTTATCCTCGCTGAAAAAGGCGAGGGATACCGGCGCTATCGGGGCTATTCCAGAAGTTTAGTAATTCTTTCAACATTCAAAAAAAAACATGAAAAGAATATATTTTCTGTGTTTAATTATACCATTATTTTTAAGTTGTTCCAATGATATTGATGACAACTATATTGATGTGCCATTAGCATTTACTGTTCCTTCCAACTTCCCTCCTTTGGCTTACAATGTTGCATTGAATCCACCAACAGAGAAAGGATTTGAATTGGGCAAAAAATTATTCTACGACGGAAGATTGTCTTCGGACGGATTGGTTTCTTGTGGTTTTTGTCATATTCAGGAAAATGCTTTTACGCATCATGGTCACGTTTTTAGTCACGGAGTAGGAGATAATATTGGGACAAGAAATACTCCACCAATACAGAATTTGGGTTATCAAACAACCTTTATGTATGATGGTGCTGCTTCGCATCTCGATTTGCAGCCTGTTATTCCGTTTACAAGTCCAATCGAAATGAATGGTAATTTCACCGATGCCATTGCTATGATGAAGTCAGATGTAACCTATCAAAAATTGTTTGCGTCTGCATTCAAGGACGGGCAAATCAATTCCGAGAATATGCTGAAAGCCCTTTCGCAATTCATGCTGATGGTAACTTCCAGTAATTCGCGTTTCGACAAATACCGTCGCAAGGAATCGGGCGGGACTTTGACAACAGAAGAGTTGGCAGGTTATGATATTTTCAAAACCAAATGCAGTTCCTGTCACGCCACAGATTTGATGACTGACAATTCGTTTAGAAACAACGGCTTGGCAATCAATCCAAAGTTAAATGATATAGGGCGTTATCGAGTGACGCAACTGGCAACCGATTATTATAAATTCAAAGTGCCTAGTTTGAGAAACGTTGAAAAGACAGCTCCATATATGCATGATGGACGTTTTGGAACTTTAAATGCGGTTTTGGAACATTATGCTTCTGGTGTAAATGACTCCGAAACATTGGATCCCATTTTAAATCAAAATGGTAAACTAGGAATCGCTTTGACCAGCCAAGAGAAAACGCAAGTAATTGCTTTTCTAAAAACATTAACCGACAATCAATATCTAACCGATAAGCGATTTTCAGAATTTTAAATTAAAATGAAAAAATATTTTTTTATAATCCTAGCTTGTAGTTTTCAATTAACTTTTTCAAATCCTTTGAAGGATAGTATTTATGCCAATAAATTTCATAATCTATTATTGCTTAGCGAATATGAATATGAAGACTGTGATGCCTGCGGTTGTTCTGCCAGTAGCGGTGGATTGGGTTTTGGTTCAATGCTAAATTCCAATTTTGTGGGAGTTCGGTATTTGAATCAAAGCTACACCAGTAAAGACGGAATTTTTGACAATTCGCCTTGGGTGGACGAAAATTTCAATACAATCCAGATTTGGTCGAAAATACCAATTACCGAAAGAATTCAAATTTTTACTTTGATTCCTTTTCAGCACCATAGCCGAGAACTGACAACAGGAAAAGAAGAAATTCAAGGATTGGGAGACATTACAGTGATGGGAATGTACACCTTGTATCAAACCCATAAAGACAGTATTACTTTGACCCATAAATTCCAAATGGGTGGTGGTGTCAAAATGCCTACCGGAAAGTTCAACGAGGCTAATAATCTTGGAACAGTTAATCAAAGTTTTCAAGTGGGAACGGGTAGTTGGGATTACCTTTTGGTAGCTGATTACGTCATCCAAAAAAACAATTTGGGACTGAATTTATTAATGGATTACACCATCAAAACTGAAAATAAAAGAAACTATCAATATGGAAACCAACTCAATTACGGAGGATTGTTGTTTTATTTATTGGAAGCCAATACCTTAAAAATAATGCCTCATTTGGGGTTGGTTGGCGAAGTGTATGATTCCAATAAACAGCACGGACAAGAATTGCCTAATACGGCTGGTGATGTATTGTTCAGTAAATTTGGTCTTGAAATTGGAAAAGAAAAGTTCTCTCTTGGAATGAGTGCCATGCTTCCGGTTACTCAACATTTGGCAGGCTCCAATATTGAAGCAAATTATCGTTTAATGTTCAATTTGAATTATAGTTTATAATGTAAAAAATTAACCGTAAAGAGCGCAAAGGGAGAGCAATGTTCGCAAAGCTTTGCGGTCTTAGCGTAAATCTTAGTGTTCCTTGCGGTTAATCAAACTACAACTATGTTTTTTGTTACAATATTTCATTTTATTTAGAACAACTGGGTAAAGTCATTTCCGAATTGTATTTTTGAATATCATAAAAATTATAACGCATGATTTCCGTTCAAGAAGCCTTTTCGATATTAGAACATAATTTGCCAGCTTTACATAAAGTGGAGTATTCTCTTTCTCAAGCCAGAAAACATATTTTGGCAGAATCACTTTTGTCACCTATCAATATGCCGCCTTTTCGACAATCGGCGATGGATGGTTATGCTTTGTGTTTGCATGATGATTTGGTTTATGAAATTGTAGGCGAAATAAAAGCGGGTGATTCTCAGTTGGTAGAATTAATTCCTGGGCAGGCGGTGAAAATTTTTACTGGAGCAGCTATACCGGATTCGGCACAAGCTGTAATTCAGATTGAGAATGTAGCGGCAAACGGAACACAATTGTTGCTGGATGAGTTGGTATTGCCAGAAACAAATGTTAGACCCATTGGAGAGCAAATTTTGGCTGGAGATTTGGCACTCGAAAAAGGAACTTTGTTGAATTCAGCAGCGATTGGTTTTTTGGCTGGACTTGGATTTACAAAAGTGAACGTTTATAAAAAGCCAAATATTGGAATAGTTGTTACAGGCAATGAATTGGCCAAGCCAGGTACACCACTAGAACACGGAAAAGTATATGAGAGTAACGGAATAATGTTGGAATCGGCATTAATTGATGCTTATTATGACTCAGTGATGATATACGAAGTCAATGACGATTTTGAAAACACCAAAAATATACTCCAAGATGCGATAACAAATAATGAGATGGTTTTGGTTTCTGGCGGAATATCGGTTGGGGACTATGATTTTGTGGCAAGGGCTTTAAAAGAACTTCACGTGCAAACTTTATTTCACAAAGTAAATCAAAAGCCAGGAAAACCATTGTTTGCAGGAAAGCTGAACAATAAAATGATCTTCGCATTGCCTGGAAATCCTGCGGCTTGTCTAACTTGTTTTTATGTGTATGTTTTGCCCACATTGGCAATTATGTCAGGTGCTGAGGTAAATTACAAACAAGCAGTTTTGTTTTTGTTAGCAAATGATTATGAAGTAAAAAACACCCGTTGTCAATTTTTGAAAGCGAGTATCAGTAATGGTGAAGCACAAATTTTGTCACATCAAAATTCATCCATGCTGAATTCTTTTTCAGTTTCAAACGGATTGATTTATGTACCTCACGGCCATTATGAATTGAAAAAAGGGGATAAAGTTGAGGTGTACTTGTTGTAGTTTTTTAATGGATTGAAATGTATATGTCAACTTCTGCATAGCTCCAATCTTTACTTCTTTCATCATAAACTTCAAAATCAGTTTTATAAGCTCTTGGAATATTTGAAGACCAAATTTCTTTCCAAGCGTTTATTAGGCAATTGGGCATTTCGCCTTTGGCAATTATCTTTTGATAAACTTGATTTGGAATAATCAAGCTATCCATTCCCGTTGGAGTTATTGTGTCTATTGCTACTTTACATCCAATGAAGTAAGAAAAGGGTTGTGTATGATCTCCTTCATATTCATGATAAACGGCTACTATTTCATTAGTTAGTTTGCTTGGGATTTTATTGATATAATTCTCTTTTTCAAATTTCTGCCATAAATTTTCACAATCAATGCTAGATTGACCATTAATATTGCTTGTTTTTCCGTTTAAAGCCAAACCAATCAATTTAATTTCATCCAATTGTAATTTATCCATAGCGTGTTTTTAAGTTGTATGTAATATCTGTTATTCTAAAACCTCAGGATTTGCAATATTTGAAGGATTTCCGTTTATATAATTGATTGCATTTTCAAATGCTTTTCCAAAATACAGTTCATAACCGTTTTTCTCTACATATCCCAAATGAGGTGTACAAACTACATTGTCCATCTGAAGCAGTTCAAAACTGGTGTCATAAATGGGTTCTTCTTCGTAAACGTCCAATCCTGCGTATGTCGGTTTCCCTTTTTTTAATGCATTGATCAAGGCTCCTTCTTCTATCAATTCAGCACGTGCCGTATTGATAAGAATGGAGTTTTCTTTCATACGCAAAAGATCATTTTCTTTTACAATGCCATTTGTAGCTTCGTTCAGACGCAAATGGAGAGTTATGATATCTGCAGTTTCAAAGAAATTCTCTTTAGAGCTTGCACTGTCAAATCCGTCTTCTACTACTTTGTTTCTGGAATTTTCACTTCCCCAAACCAAAACTTTGGCACCAAATACATTGGCATATTGCGCAATCTTTTGGCCTATTTTTCCATAACCCCAAACACCAATTGTTTTACCATGAACGGTAGAGCCAATATTCGTTTGCCATTTACCCATTTTCATGGCTTCTATTGCTTGGGGAATCTGTCTTACGGTATTCATTAACAAAGCCCAAGTTAACTCAGCTGGTGCGATTGGAGAGCCTATGCCTTCGGCAACGGCAATATTATGGTCAGTACAGTCTTTTAAATTTAAATGATTGGAGATTTTCCCCGTTTGGCTAATCAGTTTTAAATTTGGCAGCAAATCAAGTAATTCTCGAGTGATTTCGGTTCTTTCTCTTGTTAGAACTAAGATTTCGGTATCTTTTAATAATTCAGAAAGTTTTTGAGGATCTTTTTCTGTTTTATGGAGTATTTGCACATCTTGGTCTTTCAATAAACTATAACAGTCTAAATTTTTGATTGTATTTTGATAATCGTCTAATACCGTTATTTTCATTTTTATGTTTTTTTGAGATATAGAGATAAATGCTACATACCCTCTTTATTGGCAGAACCAATTAAACGAACATCTGTAAGTTCCAATGATTTAACCATATCCTTAACAGCTTCTTTATATTTCTTAAAATGTGTTGTTTCTATATGCGATTTGTACGCTGCTGTATCAGCATATATTTCAAGAATTGTAATTTGTGAAGGGTCGTTTTTGTCGGCAACGGCGTAATAAGTTAGTACACCTGGCTCAACACGAACAGCAGTCGTCATTTGTTCTTTTAACGCAGTATTATATTTTTCTAATTGCAATGGGTCAACTTTAATTTTTGCTATGCGAACCATTTGAATTTTTTCCTGTGCCATAGTATTAGTACTAAATAAAAGCGTTAGTGTAATTAAGATAACTAACTTGCTGAGCAATTTAATTTTGCTAAACTGTATCTTATTAGTTGCTTTGAGGGTCTTCATATTTTATTAATTTTTGAATTAAAAAAGCATTGTTATTTGTGGAGGCAAATCTCTTAAGACACTTTTATTTCTGTGCAACACTATTTACCTCAATCCAATATCCATTTGGATCTTGGAGATATATTTGTTTGATGCCATCTGCACGAATAGTTATTTTATTTAGGTTGCCTTCCCAGTCATTGTATTTTATTTTGAGTTTATCCAGTTTACTGACAAAGGAATCAAAGTTTGGAGTTGTCATTCCAAGATGGATTGCTTTATTAATTGTCACAGGTTCTTTTACGATTGAGATTAGGTGCAATTCTTTTCCTTCTCCTAATGCAAACCAGCGAATACCTTCCTTTTTTGTTCTATTGGTAATTTCTTGAAGACCAAGTGTGTTTTTGTAAAAATCACAGGTAGTGTCGAGATCTTTGACTGAAAGGGATACATGATTGAATGAAAAATTGAACGAAGTATTATCCTGTGCCTGAATAGAAGCATTAAAGGAAAGTACAATAATGAAAAGGAATATTTTACGCATAGTTGTTTATTTGTTATTTTAATAATTACTGCTTTTTGCAGTTGTTATGAGGTTTTAAGTTCGTTTAACTTTCACTGGGTTCCCAAAGTTCTATCTTGTTTCCTTCAGGGTCCATAATATGAACAAATTTGCCGTAATCATACGATTCAATTTCATCAAGTATCGTCACGCCATTTTCTCTTAAATTTTTGACAAGTCCTTCAATATTTTGAACTCGATAGTTAATCATAAACTCTTTTTTGGATGGAGAAAAATAGGCGTCTCCTTTTTTGAAAGGGCTCCATTGAAGAGCGTTTATCTCGTCAGGTTTGTTAATGTTTCGGGATTCAAAAGTTGAACCATAGTCATTAATTTCAAGGCCTAAGTTTTGTCCATACCATTCTCTCGTCTGTTTAGGATTGTCTGTAAAAAAGAAAACACCACCAATTCCTGTCACCTTTGGGGTTGGGTTTTCTGTTTTGTTATTATGATCTTCCATGTTGTTTGTTTTTTAGTGGTTGAGTTAGTGATCAAATTACAATTTTTTCATTTTATATGTTTTTGCAATGTTATTGTGTCAACGTAAAAATATTTAAGTTAGGATTTTCTTTGTCCCTTTCTATTGATTTTAAAAAATTTAATTTTAAAAGAAGATTAGTTGAATCCTGATTCTCGTAATGTGTAAAGGCAAGTATTTTTTTAAATTTTAATGTCTCAAACACGTAGTCAATTACTACTTGCGCCGCTTCTTTCATTATTCCTTGTCCTTGAAATTGCGTCATTAGTTCATACCCAATTTCACAACTATTTTTTTCGCTTGAAAAGTCAAATAGGCAAATTGTCCCCACAAGTGTTTTTGTGTCTGTCAAGGTAATTGCCCAATAAAGCGAATTGCCTTTTCTAATGTTATTATTGATTTTGTTGATAAAATTTCTAGCATCTTCAATGGTTTTACATAGTTGTCGATCAAGAAACTTGCTAGTTTCTGGGTTAGAACGCAAAGCAAAAATATCTTGGTGGTCGTCAATTGATAATTGTCTGAGAGTTAATCTTTCAGTTGTCAA
Organism: Flavobacterium sp. P1_E4; assembly: GCF_056405915.1. NCBI lineage: Bacteria > Pseudomonadati > Bacteroidota > Flavobacteriia > Flavobacteriales > Flavobacteriaceae > Flavobacterium > Flavobacterium sp. P1_E4. The sequence continues at coordinate 124,965 of NZ_JBFUBE010000004.1, read as the reverse complement.
AATTGGAAATGTCGCAGAATTCAAATTTGTCATTCAGTTATAGTTATATTTTCTTGTACTTGGATCGTCATAACCTGACAGCTAACGTTGTAGTTGTTGGTGGTAGTGCATTTTTATTTCGGTGATGATTCTCCATACCAATATTCGGCTGTTACACCTCCGTCCATTAAAAAATCACTTCCTGTTATAAATGCTCCATCTTGTCCCATTAATAAATTTGCAACATTTCCAACTTCGTCAGGTGTCCCTGCTCTACCAACTGCACAAGAGTTAATCATTTTTCTATAGCCATCTCCCCTCGGTCCATTTAGTTCGTCTTTTGCAAGTGGTGTAATTATGATTCCTGGACTAATTGTGTTAATTCTTGCACCTCGTTTCCCCCAACGAACTGCTTCCGCCATTACTCTCAACGAATTCCCTCTTTTTGAAAGTTGATAAGAATGAAGTGAGTCTTTTATTTTGTCTAGCTGAAGAAATGGCAATGAAAGTAATTCTTCTGTTGGTGTAGTCGCAAGTGCTTTGTTTTGTTCTACTGACAAGGGTTCTAATCTGTGTCCTGATTGAGAAGCGATAACAACTCCTGAACCGCCTTGAAAAATTACTTTTCCAAATTCTTCAAGTACAATTGCAGTTCCGTATAAATCAACTTTCAAAATTGTCTCGGGTGAAGCTTGTGATGGTGAAACTCCTGCTGTATGAATTAATCCTACAATATCGCCTAATTCTAAAGCAACCTTAATCATCGAAAGTACCGATTGTCTCGAAGAAACATCAACTGTCGTGGTGCTCACTACAAAACCTGCTTCACTTAAAACTACAGAAGCCTTGTCAGCATTTGTTTCGTTTAGGTCTGCAAGTAAAATGTGTTTACCTGCTCCAATTCGCCTTACAATTGCTTGTCCAATTGAACCTGCTCCAATTACAACTATTATTTTTTTATTCATTATCTGTCACTGTTTACGGCTTTGTTCGGTTGCATTACTACCAACTTATTTATATGTGTGACTCTATCGCACATATCTGCCTCATATCAGGTATATTAGGTGTGATATAGCACAGTATCAAATATACAGATTTATCATAGTAAATTGTGAAAACAGTTTTTTATCTGAATGTATTTCAATTCAAAAAATCTTTATTTTACTTAAAAATTCTTGTAAGTTTTGTGAGGGACAGCAGCAAGTTACCGAAGTAGGCGGATAGCCCGACAGTATCAAGCAAAGGGGCCGAATCACCGTTTATGCATGATTTGGCCCCTTTGCTTGATGGTGGTACGCCCAAATGACACTTAAGATTCTCTACAGATTGCTGTATTCGGAACCTTGTATAATGCCTCTTTTTTCAATTGTGGAGTCAATATAATGTTGGATTTCGGATTTTTTGAGTCCCCAATTTGGTGCGATGAGTAAATCCCATTCGGAAATTCCGAAGAGGCGCTGAATGACAATGTCGTGGCGCAGTAGCGGAATTAGGTCGCAAAGCAAATCGGTGTATTGTTCCAAAGTGAAGAGCGGGAACGGGTTTCGCTTGTAGTGCACGCCCATGATCGAGCCTTCTACGATGTGCAGATGATGGAATTTTACGAATTTTATTTGGGGAAAACGGTTGATTTCAGCGATGTAGTTGAGCATCATTTCGCGGGTTTCCCATGGGAATCCGAAAACGGTGTGCACACACAAATCGATGGGACTGTCTTTTAATAATTCCACTGCTGTGATGAATTCGGCGTGGGTACAGCCTCGGTTTATTTTTTCCAACGTTTCGTCATACATCGATTCCATCCCCATTTCGAGATCAACATCGAATCGGTCGCAATAACTTTCGAGCAATGCCACTTTTTCGGCATCGATGCAATCAGGACGCGTTCCTACTGAAAACCCGACAACTTCTTCTGGATTGAAAGACAAAGCTCGGTCATAGATTGTTTTTAAATAATCGACATGGGCATAAGTGTTGGTATTGGGCTGAAAATAGACAATGAATTGGTCGGCTTTGTATGCTTTTTTGGCACGCTCCATTCCCTGAAGCAATTGGTCTTCTATCGTTGGAGCTTTTCTCGAAATATCTGGAGTGAAGGAATCGACGTTACAATAGGTGCAACCGCCGTAGCCTTTTAGTCCATCGCGATTGGGACAACTAAAATTGCCGTCGACTATTACTTTGAAAACTTTTTTTCCGTTGTATTTTTCACGAAGATGGGAACCGTAATTGTTGTACCCTTTTTTGTTGGACTCTGTTTTTGCATTCATTTTGCAAAGTTATTCACTATTATATAGTGCCAACAATGACTTTTATCAGGGATTTTACTAAACAATCTCTCGCTAAGACTCAAAGAAAAAAAATCTATCCCCCAATCTTAATCATACTCCTGTTTTGAGAAAAAAGAAGTGGATTTTGGAATTTAGTATCATCGTCCATTCCACCACGCATGGCGTGTTTTGATTTTATGTTTTGAAAAATTAGCGGTTCGATTGATTCTCCTGCACGCAAGGTGTCTAGCAATGAGGTTTCGGTATTCGAAAACAAACAGTTTTTTAGTTTTCCGTCTGCGGTTAAGCGGATACGATTACAAGTACTGCAAAAAGGATTTGTCACGGAACTGATTACCGAAAAACTTCCTTGGTATCCATCAATTTTATGGTTTTTGGCAGTATCATTAGGTTTATCCTGGATGCGTTCTACCTTTTGTTCGTTATAAAAAGCATTGACTTGCGAAAGGATTTCGGCATAGCTTACCAGTTTTTCCTTATTCCATTGATTGCCATCAAAAGGCATAAACTCAATAAACCTGATTTGGATATTTCGGTCTTTGGTCAACTCAATAAAATCGATAATTTCGTTATCATTAAACCCTTTGATAACAACTACATTTAGTTTTACCTTGAAATTATTCACTTCCAATAAATCGAGATTTTCAATTAGTTTCTCAAAATAATTTCGACGAGTAATTTGATTGAATTTATCTTTTTTCAAACTGTCGATACTCACGTTCAAGGTGGTAATTCCGGCTTCCTTGAAAGTATCTATGAATTCGTGCACTAGGATTCCGTTGGTTGTCAAAGTCAATTCGACGCCCAGTTTTCCTAATTGTTCAATAATGGTTTTGGCATCTTTTCGCACCAAAGGCTCACCACCGGTCAAACGGATTTTAGTCACGCCGAGTTTTACGAAAGTTTGGGCAATGGTAACAATTTCCTCTGCAGTCATCAGATGCGCTCTTGGCGTAAGCGCAATCCCTTCGGCTGGCATACAATAAGTGCATCTCAAATTACAGTGTTCTGTAATCGAAATGCGGAGGTAATTGTGCGCTCTGCCGTGGTTGTCCTGCATTGGATTTGTTTTATTTTCCATGGTTGAAACCATTTAATATTTTGAATAAATGCAATACGGAAGGAAATACGGCATCTATAGATTCGCTGGCTCCAGCTGTTGATCCTGGCAATGCCATAATCAATGTATCACCTTTGAAACCGACTACACTTCTAGACAACATTGCATAAGGAGTTCTGTCCTGTCCGTATGAGCGAATGGCTTCTTCAATTCCTGGAATGCGTCGGTCGAGCATTGGAATAATAGCTTCGGGAGTGACATCGCGATTGGATAAACCCGTTCCACCAGTTAGGATAATCAAGTCTTTATTAGCGGAACATAATTTGTTTATCGTTTCTTGAATATCGGTAACCTCATCTGGAATTACGGAATAATTCGAAACGCTAAGGCCTAGTTTTTTTACTTTATCCGAGATTACTTTTCCGGCTCGATCTTCTTTTTTTCCTGAAGCTACAGAATCTGAACAAACGATTACCGCTACCGATAAATCGAGGTCTTCTTTGACTCCATAGTCGGATTTTCCTCCTTTTTTGTGAAGTAGTTTTATGGTCGAAATTTCGACTTGTTTGTCGATAGGTTTTAGCATATCATACATCGTCAAGGCCACTATTGAAGCACCGTGCATGGCTTCGACCTCAACTCCTGTTCTGTAAATCGCTTTGACAGTTACTTTTATCAGTACCGAATCTTCCAGCATTTCATATTCAATTCCTGTAAACTCAATCGGCATAGGATGACAGTCTGGAATGGAGTTTGAAGTGTTTTTTACAGCAAACAAACCCGCTGTTCGTGCAACTTCTAATACGTCGCCTTTTGGAACTGTTTTGTTCAAAATGGCCTGCATTGTTTCCGGCGAACCTACTTTTACGATTGCTTGGGCTGTAGCCGTGCGTTGTGTGATTATTTTATGGGTGATATCTACCATTTGATTTTATATTATTGGCCACGGATGACACTGATTAAACTGATTCTCACTGATGATTAAAAAATCTGTGGCAATCTGTGTTTTATGTATTTTTTTTCCAAGTATATGTTTCATCTGCAAAAATTTCTTTTCCGAAGATGGCTGTCTTTTCTTTTATTTCTTCCACCAAAAACTCTAAAGCTTCGTAAACCACTTTTCGTCTTGGCGCTGAAACAAAAACAAACAAACATATTTCGCCTGTTTTTACAGTTCCCAAACTGTGATAAATATGTAGGCAAGACAACTCATACTTGGCAAAAGCCGTTTCCCGAATTTCGTAGAACGATTGTTCTGCCATTTCTTCGTAGGCTGTGTATTCAATAGCGGCAACTGTTTTTCCTTCAATCACATCAGCGCGAACTTGACCCAGAAAAATATTGTGAGCACCAATCGTGGTTTTGCTTTGGTGTTTGGCAATTGAATTCCCTATGAACTCGGATGTTATCTGTCCTTGAATAAATGAACTTTTTTTAGGTTTATCTGTTGACATGATTATTATTGTATATTTTTTATTTTTTAAAATATTATTGCAATTGATTCTTCAAAGATTCAATTCCTTTTCCTAAATGAAAAACTCCAACAAATCCAGATTTTTGAAGATAATTCATTGCGGCTAAACTGCGTTGACCTGTTTGACAAAACAAAACAATTTCCTGATTTTTGTCCAATTTCTTACTATAATCTTCTAATGTGCTCAAAGGAATCCGAATAACATTCTCTCCTTTAAATTCAGGTGTTTCGTTCAGTTCTCGAATATCAATAACAACGATTCCTAATTGGTTACATTTTTCTAAAAAAGCTTTGGGAGTTAAATCTTCTACTGGCTTTTTACTGTTCAAAAGCAGTCTGCCTTTTATAATTCCTTTTTCGATTGCTTTTGGATTTTTGGCAAAACTGATTATTTGGGTTTGAAAACAAAGTCCATCGTAGTGCAATAGTTTTCCCGATAACACTTCTCCTATTCCGAGTATTATTTTGAGTACTTCGGTAGCCTGCAGTGTTCCGATTGTGTTTGGCAAAACGCCCAAAACTCCAGATTCAAAGCAATTAGGAACTATATTCAATCCTTCCTGTTCCGGAAATAAACAACGGTAACTTGCTCCATTTTTATAATTGAATACCGAAACCTGACCTTCAAATTTATGAATCGAAGCATACACCATCGGAATCCCTTTGGCGATAGCCACATCATTAATCAAATAACGAACGGCAATCACATCCGTGCAATCGACAATTATTTGATATTCTCCCACTATTTGGGCTGCGTTTTGTGCAGTGAAAAATTCTGGAAAAGCAACCACATTAATCTCTGGATTGAGCTCCAAAATTACTTTCTTCGCAGTCTCAGCTTTACTTTTTCCACAATCTTTTAAAGTGTATAATAATTGCCTGTGCAAATTGGTTTCGTCCACCACATCACCATCAACTATTCCTATATTTCCAACTCCAGCAGAAGCCAAGTTTTGCAAAACGGGACAACCCAAACCACCTGCGCCAATTACCAAGACACGAGCGTCCTGTAATTTTTGCTGACCCATTTCTCCTATTTCCTGGAGAATTATTTGTCTGGAATAGCGTTTGGAATTTGTCATTTTTATTTTTAAATATTGAAACTTTTTAAAAACATATAAGTCATATAAGTTTTTATTGTTTCTTTTTTAGATTTCTAAGTCAACTAAAAAATAGTAGCCTATATTTTTTTATCTAAAATCTGAATTCTGTAATCTTAAATTTTACCCTCCCGCAAACGGTGGCAAAAAAGCAATTACGTCTTTGTCTTTTATTGTGCTTTGCAAACTACTCATCGCTTGATTAACCGCAATGGTATAGGTTGTATTTTGCATGTCTTGGTAACTGCTTTCTATTTTTGATTTTAATGCAGAAACTGAAATAGTATCTTCTTCAAAAGTGAATTGCTCCTCTTTCAATTGCGTGATATCAGCCAATAAACCAAAATATTTTAGTGTTATGGTCATTTGATTAAATTTTGATATTCTTCTTGTGTATTTATATTTTGTACTTGATTGCTCCATTTTTCAGGAACTTCAATAGTTTGGTGTTTGACATCTTCAATCACTTGTCTCAATTTCAACTGATTTCCAGCCATGTGTTCGCCAAAAACAATTCGCATCGAGCGGTCATAAACTCCTATTAACGGATTTGTTTTATCTCCACTTTTGGTTTGTGTAACCATATATGTTTCGTCGTGGTTTTGTATCAGCCATTCTAATAATTCTGTAGATACCATTGGTACATCAATACTCAAAACCAGATTTACTTTGGTTTTAGATTCTTTCAACGCTGTATAAAGTCCACCTACTGGGCCTTTGTTTTCAATTATATCTTCAACCCTAGGAAAACCTAAAGCATCATATTCTTTATTTTCCGATACAATTAAAATATTAGAACCTACTATCGGCTGTAAAGCATCGCAAATATGCTTGATGAATGTTTTTCCCTTCAAATCCAACAAGCCTTTATCTGTTCCCATGCGTTGGCTTTTCCCGCCGGCTAATAGTATTGCCGTAATCTGATTTTCCATAATTTGATTTATAAAGAATGTTTTTTAAGTTGCAAATCCAGAAATTTCCAACAAGCAACATTGATTTTTTCAAAAGACTCAATAAGCAATTTACCATATGGAGTCACTACAGTACCGCCACCCCTATTTCCTCCTACTTGAGTAGCTATTAAGGGTTCTTTGGAAGCTTTATTCGACGCATCAATTAACTTCCATGCTTTTTGATACGAAATATTCATCTCCTTTGCAGCCTTATTGAGTGAACCTGTGGACTCTATCAGTTTTAACAACTGAATACGTCCTTCGCTAATGAGAATCCCCTCATCAGTTTCAATCCAAATTTTGCTCTTGATTTTCATATGTAAACACCTATTGAATTTTTATTGGTCATATGTAATTAACTCCAATTTATTTTTTTTAGTGGAAGTCGTTGAACCTAGTTTCGCATAACTGCTTTTTGTAGTTACTACGAATTAACTGCCATGCTCATTTCAAAGTCGATAATTTTCGTTATACTTTTACAAATATAACGAAATGAATATATCTAAAAAATAAAAAAACAGTTTCTCACTATATATTTTGTTATAAAAAATAGCAGGATAATTACGCCAAAAAAAGCAACTTGAAGAATAAAAATAATTATATTCGCTCTTCCTTTACAACCATAACCAATTATAAATGAATATGAAACAAGCCACAACTATTGACGAAGTCATTCTATTTTTGGATGAGATAATTGAGACATCAAAACTGGAACAAAGTGCAATCGGCTTGTTTGCCACATTATATCGAGAGGTTACCCTAAAAATCAAACAAGGCATTGACGATGGCTCTTTTCAGAATGGGGAACGAATGGAAAAGCTGGATATTATTTTTGCCAATCGGTATTTACAAGCATATTACCAATACAAAGCAAAAGAGAAACCTTCGGAGTGCTGGGAATTCTCTTTTAAACAAGCAGAAAGCTATTGGCCAATAGTAGTTCAACATTTACTACTTGGAATCAATGCCCATGTGAATTTAGATTTAGGAATAGCCTCTGCCTTAGTCAGTACTCCAGAAGATATCGAAGACTTAAAATCCGATTTCGATCAAATAAATACTATCCTTAGCAATCTGGTAGGAAGTGTTGAAAAATGCTTAATTAAAATCTGGCCAACGCTTACTATTATACTAAAATTATCGGGCAAAATAGACAATTTCTTTATTGACTTTAGCATGAAAACCGCAAGGGATGGTGCTTGGAAATATGCCAATGAATTTGTGGTACTTCCAGAAAATCAAAGAGAAGCCAGTATACAGGAAAGAGATGCGAAAATCACCAAAATCGCCCGATTGATTTCAAATCCAGGCTATTTAGTAAGCGGTATTTTTAAATTCATTCGATTGTTCGAAAGAGGAACCGTTGCCCAAAAAATTATTGACTTACAAATGATTGAAGAAAAACAAGTGGAATGCATAGTCGCTTTATACTGATATGAATTCGAAAAGCCTATAAAAAAACCGCAATCCCGATTGATATTTTGAGATTGCGGTTTTTATCATTTAAATATAAATATCTAAGCTTGTTCTTTCACAAACCTAGCAATTACTTCCTGATAATAGTTAAATGTAATTTTAGCAATAGACTCCCAACTAAACTGTTTCAATACTCTTACTCGACCTGCTTTTCCCATTGCGGTTGCTAATTCTTCATTATCCAATAATGCATTTACTTTGGTCGCAAATGCTTTTTGAAAAGCTGTCGGATCCAGTGGATTAAAGTTCGTTCTCGAAACACTTTCCAGCGAAATCAAATATCCAGTTTCTCCCTCAACAATTATCTCCGGAATTCCGCCTACATGACTACCTACTACAGGTGTTTCACAAGACATAGCTTCTAGATTGATAATTCCAAAAGGCTCGTACAAAGAAGGGCAGGCAAAAACACGAGCATGACTGTACAACACTTTGACTTTGTCGCGTGACAACATCTCCGAAATCAAAATCACTCCTTTTCTTTTCGTTTTCAATTGATCAATAAGCGTTGAAGTTTCAAGAGCAATTTCTTCAGTATCAGGAGCACCTGCACAAAGCACAATTTGACAATCTTCATTAAAATATTGAGCGGCTTCTATCAATTGCGAAATCCCTTTTTGACGGGTAATTCGCCCCACAAAAAGTACAAACGGAATATTTGGATCGATTCCGTATTCTCTCAATAGGTTATCATCGAAAGTAGGTTTGTAGAATTCTGGATCAATTCCGTTATGGATTACGGTCACTTTTTTGGGATCGACACCATAAGCTTCCACTACATCGGTTTTCATTTGTTCGCTTACGGCAATCACGCCATCTGCAGTTTTATAAGCATTGGTTTCAATCCATCGGGACATAAAATAGCCATTTCCCAACTGCTCCACTTTCCAAGGGCGATGCGTTTCCAAACTATGAGTGGTCAATATCAGCGGAACCTGCAATAATTCCCTAGTAAAAACACCAGCCAAATGTGTGTACCAAGTATGGCAATGAACAATATCGGCTTTTGGAGTCGCCTGAGCCATTTCGACATTTCGACTTAAATTATGAAACATCTTGATGTGTTCGTTTTCCGGGTCAACCATTTTAGTCAAACAAGAATTTATTCCCTCTACATGCATGGAGTCCTTGTTTTCTTTTTGGTCACCAAAACACCGAACTTCGACTTGACCCAATTTGGCCAATTCGTGACTTAAAAAATCAATATGAACTCCTGCTCCGCCATAAATATTTGGCGGAAATTCATTGGTATAAAGCGCTATCTTCATTTACAGTATTTTTTAGTTTACAATATTCGACACAAGAGCAATCTTTTAAACCTGAACTCTTCTACTGTTTTTTCTTTTTTAGATTATGACAAAAAAGCAAAATGCCAACCCTTAGCCCCGATTGCTTCGCCAGTTCGCTTCGCTCGTGTGAAGTGGAAATCCTTATAAGTCTCGTCTTTTTGGACGAGGCTTATAAGATTGTAACGGATAGCGGGACGATGTTGACTAAAAAGCCAAATCTTTCTGCTCCAAACTTAACAATCGAACTTCGGGCTTTAAAACATTGAAATGCATCAAAATATCAATTTAGTAAAAATACGAAACCGCAATTTAATTCGTACGGAAACCTACCATTATTTTAAAAACATTTTTCACCAAGATTCTAAAAAAATTAAACTTTCCACAAAAGACATCATTATTTAATATTGATAATTACTACATTTTAACTAGATTAGCGTAATAATACAATTCCCCTTTTATTCATTAAAATAACCCGAATATGAATCAAAATAACTCAAATTTCAACAGTTTCAATTTTGAAAAAATTGCCGATACCCTTATCCGCCTCGGAGTATTATTTTTGCTGATAGGTTGGTGCTATGATATCCTGAAACCCTTTGTTTTAATCATAGTATGGGCCATAGTTATTGCCGTAGCATTGAGTCCCGTTTTTGAATCACTAGTAAAACTATTTAGAGGCAAAAAGATTTTTGCTACTATTTTTCTAGCGTTGCTATTAATCAGCATCTTAGTCATTCCAAGTATATTAGTGACCCAATCATTATATGAAGAAATTAACAACTTTACAGCTTCCTATCAGGCAAACGGGCATTTAATTCCGCCACCAGGGGAAAGCACCAAAAGCTGGCCAACGTTTACAAAACCCATAGTGGACATTTGGCAAACAGCATCAGTAGATATTTCCAAAGTCATTATCAAATATTCTGACCAGTTAAAAGTCGTTGGCGAATGGTTGTTGCTTGCCTTGGCCGGAATTGGAAAAGGTATTCTGCAATTCATTGTCTCCATCATCATTGCAATGGGATTATTGTTGTATTCTAAACCGCTAACATCTGTTTCCAAAAACATTTTTATCAAATTAATAGGTAAAAATGGTGAGCACTACGCATTAATCACCGTTGCCACCATCCGCAATGTCGTAAAAGGATTTTTGGGAGTTGCATTAATTCAGTCGATGATGGTGGGAGCTGGATTTTTTATAGCTGGAGTTCCCTTCGCTGGAATTTTCACCATTATCTGTCTTATCCTTGCCATTATACAAGTTGGAATTGGCCCCATTGCCATTCCAGTCGTAATCTATATGTTTTCGGTTACCGACACTACTACCGCAACCATCTTGGCAATTTGGATAGGTATAACCTTGATTTCTGACAATATCCTAAAACCAATCTTTTTGGGAAGAGGCAATCCACCGGCTCCAATGCTTGTGATATTCCTTGGTGCCATTGGAGGTTTCCTATACAACGGATTCATTGGGTTATTCCTAGGCGCGGTTATCCTTACCTTGGGCTATAAATTCTTCCTTTCTTGGATAAAAATAATAGAAGAAGAAAATGAAGAAAGTATAGAGGCATAATTTTCTAAAAATACAATTATAGTTTGGGCGTGCCACCATCAAGCAAAGGGGCCAACTCATCATAAACGTTGAGTTCGGCCCCTTTGCTTTATGCTGTCGGGCTATCCGCCTACTTCGGTAGCTTGCTTCTATCCCTCACGCAGCTCATAAGATATTTAGTAAAAATGAGAGGTGAATCCTTTTAAAGAAAGCTCTTTTATTGTAGTTAAAATCTTTTATATTTACGTTGTAATTAATGATAATCAACAGTATATAGAATAACTAAATCAAATAAAAATGATAACAAGTAAATCTACAATTCTCATCAATGCGACTAAACAAAAAGTTTGGGATGCTCTTACTAAACCCGAATTGGTTAAAAAATGGCAATACGGCAGTGATCTTTTGACGGACTGGAAAGTTGGCAGCGAAATTAGATTTAGAGTGGAGTGGGAAAACAAAGTATTTGAGCAATGGGGCAAAATATTAGAAATCATTCCAAACGAACTCATAAAATACAGTTTGTTTTTTCCAAGACCAGACCTTGAAGACAAAGAAGAAAATTATTTCATCATGAGTTATGTTATTTCGGAATGGGAGAATATGGTAAAACTCGAAATTGTAAAAGAAGATAACAGACCTGGAGCGGTAAAAGAAAAAGAAAGTGATGAAGAAAATCCAGTTTTAATTGCTTTAAAAGAAATTATAGAACAGAGTTAAGAAACGTCAACAATAACAACAGACTTGGATCTAATGAATAAAAAAACTTTACTATTATTCGGCTTCATCATATTAAAATTTGTTCTGCAATATTCATTGATAAGTGACGACTACGATTTGCAGCGGGATGAATATTTACACCTTGACCAAGCGCATCATTTGGCTTGGGGTTATTTATCGGTTCCGCCTTTTACTTCTTGGATTTCGTATATTATTTATCTTTTGGGGAATTCGGTTTTTTGGATTAAATTTTTCCCTGCTTTATTTGGAGCTTTGACCATTGTTGTGGTTTGGAAAGCAATCGAAGAATTGAAAGGTAATTTGTTTGCTTTGGTTTTGGGAGCAACTTGCATATTTTTTTCGGCGCTTTTAAGGCTGAATACTTTATATCAACCCAACTCTTTTGATGTATTGTGTTGGACGACTTTTTATTTTATTTTAATCAAATACTTCAATACCGAAAACACAAAATGGCTTTTCATTGCTGCAATCGTATTTGTCTTTGGTTTCCTGAATAAGTATAATATTGGGTTTTTGATTATTGGATTGATACCCGCTCTTGTCTTGACTGAACAACGAAAAATATTTGGTCAGCCTAAATTGTATATTGCACTTGTTTTAGGGTTGTTTTTAATTGCTCCAAATCTTTTATGGCAATACAATAATAGCTTTCCCGTGATTCATCATTTAAAAGAACTAGCTGATACGCAGTTGGTTTATGTGGATAGATTGGATTTTTTAAAGTCACAATTGCTCTTTTTTATCGGTTCTTTTTTTGTCATTGTTTCAGGATTATTAGCCTTGTTACTCTACAAGCCGTTCCAAAAATACAAGCCGTTCTTTTGGAGCATAATTTTCACACTTGCGGTTTTTATGTATTTAAAAGCCAAAGATTACTATGCAATTGGACTTTATCCTATTTATATTTCTTTTGGTTCCGTTTATTTGGCGGAACAGTTAAAAGAAGGCTGGAAAAGGTATTTAATGCCCGTTTTAATTCTAATGCCAATACTGCTTTTTATTCCAATGTACAAATCGTTTTTTCCAAACAAAAGTCCCGAATACATAGTTAATCATGCCAAAGCATATCAAAAATTTGGATTGCTTCGATGGGAAGACGGAAAAGACCATTTCTTGCCCCAAGATTTTGCTGATATGTTGGGTTGGAAAGAATTGGCTATGAAAGTGGATTCTGTTGCAGCATCGCTTCCGGATTTGGAGCACACTTTAATTCTTTGCGATAATTACGGACAGGCAGGTGCCATTAATTATTATACTAAGAACAAGAAAGTGGTAGCCCATTCCTTCAATGCCGATTATATCAACTGGCTTCCTTTGGATAATGAAATTAAAGATGTCATTTTGGTAAAAGAGAATGACGATGATGACAAAGGGAGAAAAAGGGAAATTCCAATATTTGACACTGTTTATTTGGCAGGCAAAAGAATTAATAAATTTGCCAGAGAACCCGAAATTTCCATTTACGTATTGCGTGGTGCAAAGGTGGATGTGAGTAAGCGAATAAAAGACGAAATGGAACGGAAGAAAAATTACCAGAATTAGTTTATGTTTTAACAATGATCAAAATTAAGGTTGTCCAAATCAGCCCGCCTAAAAGTCTATTTTTATATGTAATTAATTGATAATTAAGTAATAAATTTGTTATGTAGAATTTTAAAAGCATATAAAAATGGAGACATCAGATTTTACCACAACCTTATTAGTTGACCAAACTCCTGAACAGGTATTCAAAGCCATCACAAATGTTCGCGGATGGTGGTCCGAAGAAATTGAAGGCAACACCGAGAAACTTAATGATGAATTCACATACCACTATGAAGATGTTCATTATTGCCAAATCAAATTGACCGAAGTCATTCCAAACAAAAAAGTGGTTTGGTTTGTGAAGTACAATTATTTTAAGTTTACCAAAGACAGAAGCGAGTGGACAGGAACCAAAATGAGTTTTGAAATTTCTGAGAAAGATAGTAAAACAGAAATTCGCGTTACACATCACGGATTGGTTCCAGAATTTGAGTGTTATGATATCTGTAGTAATGCCTGGACGCAATACATTCAACAAAGTTTAAAGAACTTAATTACCACCGGAAAAGGTCAACCTAACGCTACCGGTAAACCAACAACGGAAGACGAAAAGAAATTTAGCGCTACGAAGTAATTTGGCTATGAGTAAATTTTCAACCTGTATAAAAAAAGTAAGCTCTGAATTATAAATATTTCAGAGCTTTTTTGTTTTATAAACCTGTTTTTTCTGTAATAATTGTCTAATTCACTCCTGAAAGTATTGTTTTTTTGAATGCTGAAGGAGTTTCTCCAACCAATGATTTAAAAAGTTTATTAAAGTAGGACATACTTTCAAACCCAACGGCATATCCTACTTCTGATACATTATGATCTTTTAAAAGTAAAGTTTTGGCTTGAGTAATTCGGTATTGATTTACAAATTCAGTGAATGTCATATTCGTCTGTTTTTTGAAATAACGACAAAAAGCAGCTGTACTCAAATGTACAATTGAAGCAATGACATTAACATCGGGTTTTTTTTCATAATTCTCATGAATGTAATCGTATATGGTACCCATTCTGATTTTATCATTCATGAACATCTTTATTCTTGTGTCTTCAGTATTCAATTGATGCACTTCAGAAGATCCTGCCATTATATTTAATATTTCAAAAAGGATCAGTAAAGAATTAAAATTATTCTGAGACTGCATTTCTTTGAGTTTTGCCACCACTTGTTCTTTTGTCTTTCCATAAAAAGAAAGACCTAAATAAGCTTTGTCAAAAAGAGCACGGATGTCTGCAAACTCGGCGGTAGGGACAATCAGATTTGATAAAAAATCTTCTTTGAGCTGAACTACAATTTGTTTGTACTCTGTTTGCAAGCCATAGTCGAAATTTAGATGAGGAACATTGGAACCTATTAATACGAGGTCACTTTCTACAAAACTTGAAATGTTTTTGCCGACATGACGAATACCTGCAATAGCTTCAACATAGACTAATTCGAATTCTGGGTGATAATGCCAGAAAAAAAAGTTCCGTAAACTAGGTGTAAAAACACGAAATGATTTTCCGGGTTGGATCGTAATTTCTTCTTTCTTTATTTTCATTGTAGCTTCATGTTAACTATATGTTGACATAAAATTAGTTAAAAATGTCAATATAGAGCGCATATAGATCATTTTAGAATTTATTCACTGCCGATATTACGCTGAACTTTGCTTTATCAATTTTAAATAATAAAAAAATGGAAACAATGACAATGAATAATGGGTTGAATGAAGCACATAAAGAAATTCCTGGAAACCCATCTGTTGCAACAAGTAGTAAAGTAAAATTAAGCGATCGTTCTAATGGCGAAAAACTGCGTGTATTAACGGAAGAAGAATGGACTTTTTGGATTCATAATGGTTATGTAGTGGTGAAAAACGCGGTGCCAAGGGAACAAGCAGAAAAGCTTGCTGATTATCTATGGGAATATGAAGGGAAAAAGGCTAATGATGCTGAAACTTGGTATAAGCCAACACTTTCAATGAAAATGTCAGAACTCAACAATACTGGGATGGTGGAGATATATAATCATCAGTATTTGTGGGACAACCGTCAATTTCCTAAAGTTCATCAGGCTTTTGCTGATATCTGGGGAACTGAAAAATTGTGGGTTACTATTGATCGTGCCAACCTTAACTTACCAATTCGCCCAGGACATGAATATAAAGGTTTTATTCATTGGGATTATGATCCCGAAACTAAACCGCAAAATGTTCAGGGTGTATTGGCATTGGCAGATCAAAATGACGAAAACATGGGAGGTTTTCAATGTATTCCTGAACTCTTTAGAACGTACGATACATGGAAATTGACACAGCCTGAAGATCGTGATCATTTCAAACCTGATACTACTGGTTTTGAAATGGTAAAAGTCAAAATGAATGCAGGTGATTTGTTGATTTTCAATAGCTCACAACCTCATGGGATTAGACCAAATAACAGCGAAAATGCAGTTCGCATTGCTCAGTATATTGCTATGGTGCCCGCTGATGAAGACAATGAAGAAATGCGTCAATGGAGAATAAACGCATGGAAAAATAAACACGTGCCAGAAGGCCACGCTTTTCCGGGTGATCCTTTGAAAAGAGAAAGTAAACAACCAATTGCAGAGCTTTCAGAACTTGGAGAAAAACTTCTTGGACTTAAAAAATGGTAAATACTGCTGCGACGATTAAATAATCTTCGTTAATTTTGAAATTAAACTCAAGCTATCAAAAAGATGAAAAAAGCTTTAATATTAGACTTAGATAACACACTGTTTTCAACTCCGTCCATTGGGGATAAACTTTTTGCAGATCTTTATTATCTACTTGAAATCAATAATAACGAGTTTGAAGGGGATTTGGAAGATATTAAAAATGACATCAATAGAAAACCTTTTACTGTGGTTGCTAAACAGTATAATATGAGTCAATTACTGTATAATGAATCATTGCAATTATTGGTTAATCTTACTTATAATGAACCTATTGAGCCATTTCTAGATTATAATGAAGTAAATAAAATAGCGTGCGACAAATTTTTGGTTACATCCGGTTTTCCGAAATTACAAAACAGCAAGGTGAGACAGCTTGGAATAGAAAACGACTTCAAAGAAATATACATTGTGGATACCGTAATGACCAATAATACAAAGAAAAAAGTCTTCGAAGGCATTCTGCAAGATTTTAATTATGATGTCTCCGAAGTATTGGTAGTAGGTGATGATCCTGAATCCGAAATCTTAGCTGCTCAAGAACTAGGAATTGATGCTATAGTTTATGACAAATTAAACACATATAAGAATTACTTAGCAACCCCTAAAATTTCTGATTTCAGCCAACTTCAAAATTATTTATAACTCAATATAGTTTTTGTAATAATCAAGATGTCTATTGTTTTATTATTCTTTATTGCATAGCAAATTAAAAACTAAAAAGTCCCTAAACATAACTGCCAAGGGACTTTTTTAAATTTATTTTTTAAACGTTTATTGTTTAATATCCTTCGATTCATATTTTACAAATCCGCCACAATTGCCATTACGGTCAATAGATTGCTGAACGATAAGATTGCCAATATCTATCATATTATTCAATTCGTATAAATCGGTACAAGGAAGATGATTTTGTATCTTCTCGTCAATTTCGTTTTGCAGATTTTTAAGGGTCTCTTTAGCTTTTAATAAATCCGAATCAAATCGAACGATGCCCGCATTCTGACGCATCAACAATTGCAGTTTTGCTTTTGTTTGGGTGATGTATTCGGGAGCGATTTTTGTTTTGTTTTGGATAGGCCATTCCGGGATAATATTTGCCGTTTTTGGAGCGATAAAAGGATTTTCGGCCAAATAATGGTATATTTTGTCCGAGTAAACCAAAGCTTCTAATAGGGAGTTTGAAGCTAGTCTGTTGGCACCATGTAAACCTGTTCTGGAACATTCGCCACAGGCGTATAAATTTTCTATAGATGTTTTTCCGTTAATATCTACGACTATTCCGCCACACAGATAATGCTGGGCAGGAACAACAGGAATCCAATCTTTCTCAAGGTTAATACCTACTTTTTTGCAATGCTTATAAATCATTGGAAAGTGGTTTTTGAAACCTTTCATATCCAAGTGTGTACAGTCCAAATACACACATTCATCACCTGATTTTTTAAGTTCCAAATCGATGCTTTGGGAAACAATGTCTCTTGAAGCGAGATCGCCTCTTGAGTCATAATTTAGCATAAAAAAATCTCCTTTTTTGGTTCTCAAACGAGCACCAAAACCGCGAACAGCCTCGGATATTAAAAATTTAGAACCTCCGGTATTATCAAATAAAGCCGTTGGGTGAAATTGTATAAATTCCATATCTTGAATTGCAGCATTGGCACGATAAGCCATTGCAATTCCGTCTCCAGTGGCAATAATGGGGTTGGTGGTATGTCCATATAGATGACCAATTCCGCCAGTTGCCAGCAAAGTAAAATCAGATTGATAAGTGATTATCTCGCTAGTCTTTTCGTCAAGGGCATAAGCGCCAATACAACGATTATCTTGTGTTATCAATTCAAGTGCAAAGTGATGATCGAGAACGGTAATGTTTTCTTTTTGCATTACTTGTTCCAAAATGGCACGTTGAATTTCATGACCCGTTTGGTCTTTGTGATGTACAACTCTATTTTCAGAATGGCCACCTTCTTTGCCTAAATCAAAAGTGCCTTTGGCATTTTTGTCAAATTGGGCACCCCATTCAATAAGTTCTTTTAATCGTTTCGGGCCTTCGGTAACAACCATTTTAACTACAGTTTCGTCACATAATCCATCACCGCAAATCAGAGTGTCTTCAATATGTTTTTGATACGAATCTTCCGTTTTATCAGTAACAATGGCGATGCCTCCCTGCGCGTATTTGGTGTTAGACTCGTCCGCATTTGCTTTGGTAATAATGGTGATGGTTCTCTCAGGAAAACGATTGGCCATTTTTAGAGCAAATGTCAGACCAGCTACTCCAGAACCTATAATTAAATAATTGGTTGTAATCATTACTAAGATAATTCGAGCATGCGTTCGATAGGGATTAATGCTTTTTCTCTAATGTCGTCTGGAACATTAATTTCCGGAGTTTCATTTAGCAAGCAGTCATATACTTTTTGAAGGGTGTTCATTTTCATATATCCACATTCGCTGCAAGCACAGGTATTATCCTCGTTTGAAGGTGCTGGAATCAGTATTTTATTAGGAACTTCCTGTTTCATTTTATGCAAAATACCTGCTTCGGTTGCAACAATAAATTTATTGCTTGGATTGGTTTTTACATAATTGATCATCCCTGCGGTTGAACCAATATAGTTGGCTGTTTTTAGGATATGCGTTTCAGATTCTGGGTGCGCAATAATTTGGGCATCTGGATTTTGTTTGTACAGAGCGATTAATTTATCTAAAGAAAAAGCTTCGTGAACCACACAAGAACCGTCCCAAAGTAGCATTTCTCTACCCGTTTGTTCCATTACATATTTTCCTAAATTTTTATCTGGAGCAAAAATGATAGGTTTGTCTAATGGGATGGATTGTACAATTTTAACGGCATTGGAGGAAGTAACCACAATGTCTGTCAATGCTTTTACTTCGGCTGAACAGTTTACATAAGTTATAACAATATGATCAGGGTGTGCTTCCGTAAACTCTTTGAACAAAGGAGCAGGACATGATTCGGCTAGCGAACAACCTGCTTTCAAATCAGGCAAAATTACTTTTTTGGTAGGGTTTAATATTTTGGCAGTTTCTGCCATAAAGTGAACTCCTGCGAAAAGGATAATATCGGCATCTACTTTCATTGCTTCTTGGGATAGTCCCAAACTGTCTCCTACATAATCTGCCACATCTTGAATATCGGATTCTTGATAATAATGCGCTAAGATTACCGCATTTTTCTCTTTTTTCAATTCCAATATACGTTCTTTAAGACTTTTCATTTTTTAAAAACTTTAATGGTGTTTTTTTTAATTGAAGATTAATTTCTATGCAAATATAAGGTAAAACTTTGAAGCTACACGTTTCTGTGGGCTTTCTAAAAGTTTCAAAAAAAATGTTTTTGTTAAAAAAATTGCCTTTGTGGTTTTCGCAACCCGCAAATCTATTACAATATGTTTCTTGGGAGTATGACATTTATCAGTTTTTAAGCAAATTACTATGGTGATATTTGCATAAAGTTTAATAAACCAATTTTATTACCTATGACGACTAAAAAACAACTACATACTTTCCATATTCCAGTGATGGGATTGGCCTATACTATTGATAGTCCGATACGTGTGGCTCAATATGGAATTTCATCCGTTGTCTCTATTATAGACGACGATTTGATTGAAAGAATGAATGCTTTTTACAGCGAAAAATTCAAAATTCCTTATCAGGAAATCACAGAAAAGATTCATGATTATCGTGCTGAACGTGTTACTTCTTATTTGAATTTAATGGACACTATCGTAAAAGATAAATTCGAAAAATTCAAAGCAGAATTAGCCGAAAGCAAACAGGCTTTGGAGAATTATATCGCAATGTTACCGAATAAATCAGAGATCAAAAAAGGACTGCAAGATTTAATCGACGACGGAATTGCTTTTAAAGATACCATCAAAAATTACCTTGAAGAAAATCTTTCCGCTGGTGAAATTGATGTTAATATCATGACCAAAGTAGATAAAGAAAATTTTATTAAAAACGAACAATTGCCCGCTGAGTTTAATGATGCTCATGCTTCACTTCGTGGTTTTGCTAATAGTAATTTGTCATCATCAGTGGTGCTTTCTGCAGGGATGAACCCTAGATTGTATGCTTATTTTGAAAACTTCCCTGTTTTTTATCCGGATGACAATAATAAATTGCAAAAGAAAATTATCCTGAAAGTAAGCGATTTTCGTTCGGCTATGATACAAGGAAATTTCTTGGCCAAAAAAGGACTTTGGGTTTCTGAATATCGAATCGAGTCGGGTTTAAATTGTGGAGGTCACGCCTTTGCTACCGATGGGTATTTGTTAGGACCTATTCTTGAAGAATTCAAACAAAAGAAAGAGCAACTAATACAATCGGCTCATGAGTTGATGATAAAAGCATTGGAAATAAAAGGATTGCCTGTTCCTGAGACTCCATTAGAATTAAAAATTACTGTGCAAGGTGGTGTAGGAACGGCCGAAGAACATGACTTTTTATTGGAACACTATCAAGTGGATTCTGTGGGTTGGGGGTCGCCATTTTTATTAGTTCCCGAAGCTACTTCTGTTGATGCGGAAACAAGAGCATTATTAGAAAAAGCCAAAGAAGACGATTTTTATTTGAGTCATATTTCACCTTTGGGAATTCCATTCAATGCGGTAAAAGGAACTACGAATGAGTTTTTTAAACAAAAACGTATCGAAGAAGAAAAAGCGGGAAGTTCATGTCCTAAAAAATTCTTGGCGCTGAGCAAAGAATATGGACCAAAAGGAATGTGTCCTGCATCTAAAAAATACCAAGATTTAAAATTGGAGGAATTGGATGCCGTTAAGGATTCGTTATCCAAAGATGCTTTTGATAAAAAGAAAAATAGTATTACCGAGAAATCGTGTCTTTGCGTAGGTCTGGCCAATGCTTCTTATCTTGAAAATAACATTAAAATAAAAGGTCAATCCCAAGGAGTAGTTATTTGTCCGGGTCCTAATTTGGCATATTTTGACAAAGAAGTTTCACTTTTGGATATGGTAAAACACATTTATGGAAATGCTTCCGTACTAGGAAACAATGATCGCCCAAATGTAATTATCAATGAATTGAAAATGTATATGGATTATCTGAAAAATGAAATCAATGAATTTTCAGAACAAATCACAGCAGCCCAAACAAAGAAATTGAAGGCTTTCAAGAGCAATTTGAATGAAGGGATTGAATATTACCAATCATTAATTGCATCCAATAATTGGTTTGAAAAAAATAAACAAAGTATTGAAAGACAATTGAAACAATATAAAGAAGAACTGATTGATCTTTGTATTCCAGAACAAGTGGCAATAGCAGTTTAAATACTATTTTAATTCTAAAAAAGGCTTGATTAAATCAAGCCTTTTTTTTATGGATTTTGGTTTAAATCTTACCCATAATGAGTAGTGTAAAGATAGCAATCAAAAATACTATAAACCAGAAGATCAAATGGGTTAATAGTGTTAAAAAGAATGTTTTAGTTTTTGATAAATGGTTGAAAAATTGAACATTGGTCCAAAAATACAAGACAAAATCTATGAGAATTATTATTTTGGTTATTGTAGTGATTGCTGGAGTTCCACTGTAATAATAGAATACCGGGATAAATAATAATGAGATATATAACTTTTGTGCAGCCTTGTAAGTATTGAGAATGAAATATTCAAAAAAATTATAGCCTTGTTTTCTAAAAGTAATAATGGTGCCGATAGTATGTAAGGGTATAAATGCTATCGTAATCCAAGCAAAATGGGATTGCATCCACTCCCCAATTTTTACAGGATCAATATGGACACTGGGGTCAACTTGGGTGTTTGTTTTTACAATTAACTCAATGTGAAGCAAATGAATTAAAGCTACATATGCTGTTGCCAATACCATCACTAGGGAAAGAGGTTTAAAATGTTTAACCCTTTTTCCCTCTATAAATTCTCGAATCGAATGACCTGGTCTGGTGAACAGTTGTTTGCCTGTGTAGGTTATTCCATTGTCAAAATGTAATAATCCATGCTGAATATCATGCCACAAAAAGTGCAGGTTTATAGGATGAGTCTCTGCAGTTTGTCCGCAGTTACTGCAATAATGTCCTTTATATGTTTGATGGCAGTTTTTGCAAGTGGTATTCATTTTCTGTCGTTTTTAGTCTTTGTAAAAAAATGGAAGGAAAATCATTTTTAAGTAAATATAGTGGAATAATTAAAAAGTTTTAAAAAGCCATAATGATAATTGATTTGTTTATTAGTCTTTAAACAACGTTTCGCCTTTGACTAACCAAGCAAAACCAAAACTTTCAATGGCCAAGGTTTCCATCCAAAAGGTCAATGGAAATGTTTTAAAATAGCTTGGATGAATTATTTTAAGGGAACCTGCAAATAATGTAAGTAAAGCCAAAAGCATCAAAACACCACAAGTTCTGTAAATTCGGTTTCGGATGATTTTATTTGTACCTCTTTTGCTTGGTGATTTGTCTGATTTAGTAAACAAAAAGAAAGACATATAGGATAGGCATAAAAAAAATAATGCCGCAGATGTGTAATGAAAATAAACTCTGAAATCACTGTTTGGTAAAATCGTAACAGCATATTTTTTGGCAGTATCACCACATATTTCCGTGATATTATTAGTTGGAAATAAAACCACCAAAAGCGCAAAAATTCCAGCGAATAGGGAAATATAGAAATCAACAGGTTCTTTGCCTTTGTAAACAATCAGAAAAAAGGCCAATAGGCTTAAAATGATGACAAAAATGCCACTCACGCGGGTATAGTAATAATGGCTAATGGATTCTAAAGGATGTTGCAGCCCATTGTCAAGGTATAGGAATATAAATAAAAGCAAGGGCATCGCCATTCCCAAAACACCAATAATTTTCCGAAGTGTCAAACTATTGGTTAGCCAAATGCTATTGTCTTCTTTGTAATCTACTTTTAGAAGAGTAGTTAAGTTGGATTCCTTAGATTTATTCATGATAAATTGGGTTAAGTTCAGTTACTTAAAAAAATATCATGTAAATATAAGATTACTTTTATTAGTATCGTAAAAAAGTATCCCCGGTCTTAATACCCAATGCTAACTCCTCTAGATTTGTATTTTCGAGCATAAAAGCCAACTCATTTCGGATGGATTTGAACTTTTCATGCATCGGGCAGGGATGGTCTTCAGAACAATGGGTCAGGCCTAAACCGCAGCCCGTAAAAACGCGGTCGCCTTCAAGGGCATTTACTATTTGTGCCAGTTTGATCTCTCTCATCGTTTCCCTGGGAATTTCGAAACCACCACCAACTCCTTTTATGGAATTTATAATGTTGTCTTTCGATAATATTTGAAGAATTTTGGCTGTAAAAGCTTCGGGGGAATCAATCTTTTTGGCAATGTCTTTGAGTCCAACTCTTTTGTTCTGATAAGATTCAGAAGCTATGAAAATTGTAGCTCTAATGCCGTATTCGCAGGTTTTGGAAAACATAATCGGTTTTTTACAAATTTAAGAAATAAGTTTTATTCCCCATAGTAATAAGGGCAAAGGTTTAGGTGTTTTTTAATCAAAATTTTCATTTTTTGGGCGTGCCCCTTCGTGAAAAACTTCGGGTCGGGCTTTACGTTCCCGCTTTTTTTCTTTATCAATTCCCACGGGTTTAAACCCGTGGGAATTGATAAAGAAAAAAGAGCTCCACGGCAACCCCTCACGCAAGCAACTGTTGAAAACGAATCGTCGTTAACTTATGAACTTTAGAATATTAAAATCCACCAAAACGCACATAAGATCCGAAAATTAGCATCAAAACACCAATGAAGGTGACAGATACAATATGAAAAGTCATTTCGGGCAATTTATCGGGATTGTTTTTTAGTTTTGGTAATACTCGAAATTGTGCGCTCAATGCGAAAAGTACGGTCAGCAAAAGCAAAAGCAATTTTGTTGAAACCACTTTTTCTATAGGCGTAGCAAAATGAAACCAATATCCAATGCTTACGCCATATTTATAAGCCATCAGGATTCCGGTGACCACCAACAAAAACAATGCAGTCATTCCCACTGGTTCGTACTTTCGTTCATAGTCGAGGATTATATTTTGATTTTTCTCCTTGAGAGCCTGTGGTAAATGACCAAAAACAAGTAATAAATGGCCTCCGACCCAAATACTCGCGCACAAAAGATGAATGATTAACAATAAATGATGACTCATATAATTTTTGGTTTAAGTTTAGGGGTTAATTTTTAAAGATATAAGTCATATAAGTTTTTTTAGTTGAATGAAATAAGTTAAATCAGAGTTCATTTAAGTATGCTCAAAATAGACTTTTAGGGACTTTTTTTTTCTTTTTTAAGTTTCTAATTGATTTTTAAATACTTATATGACTTATATGTTTAAAATTAGCATTGTTTTATTTTTGAATGAAATTCCAATCGTAAGCATTAAAAGACCTACCGGCAAAAAGATACTTGACAGAAATAAATTTTGATAATAATTCGGAAATGACACATTATTCAAAAACAGCCAAATACCCTGAAGGAATAAAAGAATTTCGGTAGCTACAAAACCCAATAAAAAAAGGATTGTCCCCCATTTTTGAATCGAATTTTTCGAGTTTAAATAATTATTTTGAAAGGCAAAACCAAACAGAAAACCTGTGATAATTCCCAACATGGTCAAATGAATGTATCCAATGACAAAATTCCGAATCTGATGCGAAACCTGTGTTAGTTCTGGAACCAAGACAACTAATTGAATTAAGATTTTTAAGGCTAATGATAGTAAAGCAAAACGGTAAACGATTTTTTCCAATGAAGACAATGGGGAGAAGAACGTTTGAAATTGAGTTTGAATAATTTGTATAAAAAGGATTGCAGAAAATAATTGGAGTACAACCCCAACTACATTTATCCAATAAAAGATAGGATTCGAAAGTGACCAACTCACAGGTAAAGCCAATGTCAATACAGTTCCAATAACGAATAAATTATAAAACAAACCGAATTTTTTCTCGTCTATGTTCATTTTTGATTGCTTGAAAAACAAAGCCAAAACGGCAAACATAAACCAACCGTTAAACTGAAAATGAAGGAAAAACTGAATGGCAATTTGATAAAAGGCACTTGCTTTTCCCATCAATCCTACTGCGGGACCCAGACACCAAACGCCCAATGTGGAAAACATCATGAAAAACAAAGCTGTTCTCAGCATTCTTTTTTCTGGAAAAGTGGCAGGTTTTGCATCTTTCCAAATTAAATGGC
Organism: Flavobacterium sp. P1_E4; assembly: GCF_056405915.1. NCBI lineage: Bacteria > Pseudomonadati > Bacteroidota > Flavobacteriia > Flavobacteriales > Flavobacteriaceae > Flavobacterium > Flavobacterium sp. P1_E4. The sequence goes on along the minus strand of NZ_JBFUBE010000004.1, from coordinate 99,557 downwards.
AGAAATAGTAACTGCAAAAAATATGCAAAGTCGAAAAAAGAATAGACACAAAAGCATATCCTTGTGCCGGAAAATCAATCATCATACCAACAACGGCAATTTCTGTTACCCAAAATAATCGGTTATAAATGGGCTTTCGTTGTGCTTCTTTGGGAACAAAAAAATGAAAAATCAAACAGTACAGCATCAAATACACCCAACCCAACATAGCGACATGTGAATGGCCATGCATCAAAAACTGAAAATTGACTCCTTCAATAGGCGAAACATACATCCATCGAAGCAATAATCCCATTAGCGAAGCGATGAAAAAATTAATAAAACAAACTAAAATCCAACTCTTTCTCATAATGATCCTCTAAAATGCACTTTAATTTTTTCTGTTGAAAGTTTTTCTTTTTCTAATTCTTTGAACGAATGTCCGAGTTTCTCAATGGTCGGCGCTCCATTTACAAAATGTTGGATATAATAATTTCCTTCATAACCTGATTTTTCCAAATAGGTAATCATCTCTTGAATATCATTTTTGCTCAACAATTCGGAATGCACCGTTGTACGTACTTCAAAAGAAATTCCACTTTGAAGTAATAAAAGTAATGACTTTTCGAAGGGAATAAAAAGTTTCGACTGTGTTATCTTTTCGAAATTCTCCGGCATAGCCTTAAAATCCAACGCGACGTAATTGATAAGCTCTTTTGTGATGAGTTCTTCCAGTACTTTGGGTTGTGAGCCGTTGGTGTCAATTTTGACTAAGAATCCCATTTTTTTGACTTCGGCGATAAATGAAACACTCTTTTTATGTAACAAGCATTCCCCTCCGCTAAACACTACAGCATCAAGCAATTGTTTTCTGCTTTTCAGGAATTGAAGTGATTTTTCAAATGAGATGGTTCCTTTCCCAAAAACAATTTCAGGATTGTAACAATAAAGACATCGCATATTACAGCCTGCAAACCAAAGTATGCAAGCTGATTTATGTGGGTAGTCCAATAAAGTAAAAGGGGTTAAGCTATAAATAGGATTAGCAACACTTTCCTTCTGTAAAATGAGTTCGTTGTCTGTGTTCACCTTTTTTTCCTATATTAAAACTTTCTACGGGTCTGTGGTAGCCCATTACTCGTGTGTACACCAAACATTTGGTGCGCAATTCATGATTTTGCTCTAAAATCTGGTTGGTTGTTAGTTTCATATTTTATGGTTTTTGATTGTTTAAATTGTTCAGAAGTTTAGAGAGGTTATGAGTTTAGAGAGTTTATACGAGACTAAAAGAAGCTAAACTTTCTAAACTTATAAACTCCCTAAACTTTTTTATACTTCAAATAATTTTGCTTTTTCCTCAATTATGATCTCGTCGCATTTTGGACAATATTCATGTTCTCCGTTCAAATAGCCGTGTACTGGACACACGCTAAACACAGGTGTTACTGTAATATAAGGCAATCTGAAATTCGTAATCACTTTTTTGACAAACTGTTTGCAGGCTTCCGGTGAGCTTATTTTTTCGCTCATGTACAAGTGTAAAACTGTTCCTCCAGTGTATTTGCATTGCAATTGATCCTGCAGCATCAAGGCTTCAAATGGATCTTGTGTAAAGTCTACTGGAATTTGAGAACTGTTCGTGTAATAAATATTTTCTTGCTGTCCCGCCTGAATAATATCATCAAAACGTTTTTTGTCTTCTTTGGCAAAACGATAAGTCGTTCCTTCGGCTGGAGTGGCTTCGAGATTGTATAGATTTCCGGTTTCTTCTTGGAATTCTTTCATTCTATTGCGAATGTGATCTAGTATTCCAGAGGCAAATTCAATACCGGTTTCTGAGGTTACGTTGTCTTCATTATTGGTGAAATTCTCAATCATCTCGTTCATTCCRTTWACACCAATAGTCGAAAAGTGATTTCTGAAATGTTGCAAATAACGTTTAGTGTATGGGTACAATCCACGATCATACATTTCTTGGATAAACACTCTTTTTTTCTCCAAAGTCGATTTGGCGATATATAATAGTTGATCCAGTTGGGTGTATAATTTTTCTTTATTTCCTTTGTTCAAATAACCCAAGCGAGCCATATTGATGGTCACCACACCAATGCTCCCGGTCATCTCGGCACTTCCAAAAAGACCGTTACCACGTTTCAACAATTCACGTAAATCAAGTTGCAAACGGCAACACATACTACGAACCGCATTGGGTTTGTAGGCATTTTCATTTTCAATCTGATTTCCATTTTCATCTAAAATATACTGGCTTCCTATGAAATTCTGAAAATAGGAAGAACCAATTTTGGCCGTGTTTTCAAAAAGTAAATCAGTGTTTTCTCCATCCCAATCAAATGCTTCGGTAATATTTACCGTTGGAATAGGGAAGGTGAAAGGCTGTCCATTGGCATCACCTTCGGTCATAACGGTATAATAGGCTTTGTTGATGAGGTTCATTTCTTTTTGAAAATGCTCATATCTCAACTCTGTTACTTTGGACACGCCTCTTTTTCGAGCTCTAATTAATAAATCTGAAGTTTTGTTGCTCTCAAATATATGATAGTCGTTTTTGGTCGGAATCTGTGTTTTTAAATCGTCCGGAACAATCCAATCCAAAGTGATGTTGGTAAAAGGAGATTGTCCCCAACGTGCAGGAACATTGAGATTGTAAACAAAACCTCTAACTGCTTTTAAAACATCGTCAAATCCTAAATTATCTTTAAAAACATAAGGAGCAAGATAAGTGTCAAAAGAACTAAAAGCTTGTGCTCCTGCCCATTCGCTTTGTAAAATTCCTAGAAAATTAGCCATTTGCCCCAAAGCTTCCCTAAAATGAGAGGGAGGTTTGCTCTCCACACGACCTCTCACACCATTGAAACCTTCGTTTAGTAACACACGTAAGCTCCAGCCCGCACAATACCCTGTAAGGCAATCCAAATCATGAATGTGGATGTCGCCATTGCGATGTGCATATCCTTCCTCTTTGGTATAGACTTTATCCAACCAGTAATTGGCAATTATCTTTCCAGCGACGTTGTTGACCAATCCGGCATTAGAATAAGAAGTATTTGCATTGGCATTGATACGCCAATCGGTTTGTTCTATATATTCACGAATAGTTTGTGTGCTGTCCACATAAGTGGTGTCTTCATTTAGTCCGTTAACATGTTCGCGCTGTAACTTTCTAGTGTGTCGAAACAACATGAAAGAACGCATTACATCGAAGTAATGTTTCTCGTATAACTTCTTTTCAATTAAGTCTTGGATCTCTTCAACAGCCCATACTTCTTGGCCTTCCAGTTGGATAATTATGCTGTTATAAACACTTTCATCAACAACTATAGAGACACTCTTGAAACTTTTTTCAATTGCATCTTTGATTTTATAACTTTCAAATGGCTTGTATTTTCCATTTCTTTTGATAACGTAGTTCTCCATAGTAGTTGATTTTTTGTGTTTGACATTGGTTATAATTGTGCCGAAAAATCCTTTTCGAGCTTGGTTGCTTTTGGGAATAAAATATTATTTTCCAAATGGATGTGTTTGTGCAAATCGGCCTCAAATTCCTGTAGCATAGCAAATGTTACTTTATAAGTATTACATCCGTCAGCTGGTGGGGTATAGTTATTACTTAGTTCTGCTATTTTTCTAAAACGCTCTCCTTCGGCATCGTGTTCGTGCATCATCATAGCGATCGGATTTTCGACAGTTCCAAAATGAGGTTGCTCAATTAATTCATCCGAAATAGAAGCACTGACCATTTTTTTGATAAAAGGAAACAAAATCAACTCTTCTTTTTTCATGTGTTGCGCCAATTCACCTGCACATCCTTTGAAGAGGTCATTTATTTCTAATAATTCAGGATGATTGGCTCCATGCACTCTGCTTAATTTGTCTAAGAATTGAAGCAAGGTTGGTGTTTTTTCTGAAACATAACGGTGATGCGTTTTCTCGATATAATCAGCTAATAAATCAATCGGCCATGAATTGAAATCGATTCCAGAATCACTTTTTGATGATAAAATTGTTTCAATTTCCTGTGCTAAATCATCAGGATTTACTGTTTTTTTTTCGCATGCTTCTTCAATACTTCTATTGCCGTTGCAACAAAAATCAATACCATATTTTGAAAATAATGCTGCAGTTCTAAAGTCTTTTGCTACGTATTCACCTATTGTGATTTTTTCTAAAGTTTCCATTATTGTTATTTTTTATAATTAAAATTTATAGGTACAAAAATAGATGTTTTTTAAATAAAAGACAAATTTATCCTTAATTAAATATATTATTTTTTTATTTGTGTAAATGTTTGAATAAGAAATGAATGAGACTTGGGTGGTCTGCTGTTTTTGACTATGTAATTTTACGATTATTTGAAAAGTCTGAACATGATAAAAGTCATATTTTGGACATGACTTAAGAACATTCTGTTGTTGAAAACTTATCTCATGGACAATTTTAAAAGTTTGTTTTTTATCTCGTATGGAGATAACCTCCAAAAAAAATATTTTAAAAAAAATGACAATTATTACAATAAAAGACAAAAACATCTTTTATATTTGCATTTAAATAAAAGACAAAATTATCCTTTATTTAAAAAAAGAATTATTAACTAACAAAAAACAGATTATTATGCTTTCAAAATCACAAGCACGAGCATTTTTTCTGGGAGGAACTTTGGTCACCTTTTTAATCTTTATTGGATTGACCGTTTATTCGTTTATGCCCAGAAATGATCAAACCAACTACAAGGCGATTGACAAACAAGTAGTGAGAGGAAAAGAAATTTGGGAACACAACAACTGCATGGGTTGCCACACCATTTTGGGAGAAGGAGGCTATTATGCTCCGGAATTGACAAAAGTAATCGACCGCAGAGGCGAAGGCTATGTCAAGGCAGTATTGATGTCACCAGTACCATGGGCACCAAACGGACGGAAAATGGTTGTCTATAATATGAGCGAAAAAGATGCCGATGCCGTTGTGGCCTACTTTAAATGGATCGGGAAGATTGATTTGAATGGTTTTGACCGTATCGTTTCTCCTTTAGCTAAAGAAAATAATTAAATTATACAATTATGAAATCGCTAATAAGAACAAGTTTGCGGATGCAAACACCGATTAAAAACAAAGCGATAACATATTTGACCTCTAATAAATAAATTCTACAAATATGAAATATAAATCACAAAAAGTAGCCTATTGGTTTTTTGCACTGTGTATGCTATTGTTCTCACTGCAGATTGTCTATGGTTTTATCATGGGCTTTGATCGAATAGGTATTCAAGCATTGCACGATGTTATACCTTTTAATGTTGCCCGAGCGGTACATACTAATTTATTGGTAGTATGGTTGTTGACTGGTTTTATGGGAGCGGCCTATTATATTATTCCCGAAGAAGCGCAACGCGAACTGATAAGCGTTAAATGGGCTTATGTACAATTAATTTCCCTAGCCGTTGTTGGTGTTGTGGCCATTGTAGGTTTCCACTTTAACCATTGGGAAGGAAGAAAGTTTCTTGAGATTCCGAGAGAATTGGATTTTCTGGTAGTCATTAATGTATTGCTGTTCTTAGGGTTGATTTTAGGAACGCTTTTCAAAGGAAAACGCCAAACAACAACCGCATTGGTACTGTCAATGGGATTATTGTTTGCGGCATTGCTGTATCTTCCTGGAATGATTTGGTTTGACAGTCAGGTGATGGATTCATTCTTCCGTTGGTGGGTAGTTCACTTGTGGGTTGAAGGTGTTTGGGAATTGATTATGGGAGGTATTCTTTCGTATTTATTAATCAAATTGACTGGTGTAGATAGAGAGGTAATCGAAAAATGGCTTTACGTAATCGTTGGTTTAACATTCCTTTCTGGAGTTTTAGGAACCGGACACCATTATTACTATATAGGAGTAAACAAAATTTGGTTGATTGTTGGTGGTATTTTCTCTGCACTAGAACCTTTGGCTTTCTTAGCAATGGCATTGTTTGCAGTGAATATGTATCGTAAAGGAGAAAAAAGTCATCCCAATAAAATTGCGTTATTCTGGACAATAGGTTCTTCAATTGTATCTTTTGTTGGCGCCGGGTTGCTTGGTTTTGCGCACACTTTGCCACAAACCAATTTGTACACCCACGGAACATTGGTTACTGCCATGCACGGACACTATGCTTTCTGGGGCGCTTATGCAATGATTGTTTTGGCAATAATCAGTTATGCTTTGCCAAATTTAACAGGACGAAAAAGATACCAAAGTGCAACAGGAATGGCTGCTTTCTGGCTATCAAATATTGGAATGTTGGGAATGACAGTTGCTTTTGGAGTAGCTGGAGTCGTGCAAGTGTATTTGGAACGAAAAATGAAAATGGAATTTATGGTCGTGCAAAACGAAATCAGCATTCACTTTGTGGTATTATTGATTTGCGCAACGATGTTTACGACTGGAATTGCATTGTTTGTTTATGATTTCATCAAATACGGACGTCCAACAGATGAAGCTTTAGAAATAAAATAATCATTTGGGCGTGACCACGTTGAGCAAAGGGGGCTACTTTAAAGACCGCTTATTTGCCCCCTTTGCTCAATGCGGTCGGGCTATACGCGCTACTTTGGTAGCTTGCTTCTATCCCTCACGCGGCTTCACGGCTTTCAAGATATTTTTCTTCTTGTCAAATAATTTGTTGTCCTGCAAGGTTTTTTTCAAACCTTGCAGGTATGAATACTAAGATAAGACACAAAAGTGAGTTTACATCAGCCAATAGTTGGTTGCTCACTGGTTATCCTGCAAGGTTTTTTTCAAACCTTGTAGGTATGATTACCGAATATAAGATACCTACAAGGTTTGAAAAAACCTTGCAGGAAGAGAAAATTACTAATTCAGCCCTTTTTTTCAACCGGAACGTTTTGATAATAGTTTTTGACCTCCATTTCCATAAAAAACGATTGTTTTACGTTTCGGTTTTTTTCAAAAAAATCTAAAAAAAATATGTTAGTAGATACTTTAATACCCGCACCATATTACCACACCGTAGGCAAAGAAGTCGAAGTCTTTGAACATTCCTATAAAAATAGAATTCCGTTCCTGTTGAAAGGGCCCACCGGAACCGGTAAATCCCGTTTCGTGGAATATATGGCGCACCGATTGGAAAGAGATTTGATTACGATCAGTTGCCACGAGGAAACATCTTCAACCGATTTGATCGGTCGATTCATCATCAAAGGAGCCGAAACAGTTTGGCTGGACGGTCCGTTAACCACCGCCGTAAAAGAAGGAGCGATGATCTATCTGGATGAGGTTGCCGAAGCCCGTCCCGATGTGATTGTGGCCATTCACTCCCTTACCGATCACCGACGCATACTGTATATTGACAAGCTGGGAGAAACCATCAAAGCGCACGATAATTTTATGTTGGTTGCCTCTTTTAATCCTGGCTATCAAAGAGGTTTTAAGGAATTGAAACCCTCAACACGCCAACGATTTGTAGCTTTTTCTTTTGATTATCCGGAAGCAAAAATTGAAACCGAGATTTTGGTTAAAGAGACCAATATTGATAATGACACAGCCAAGAAGCTAGTGGCCATTGGCAACAAAATTAGAAATCTTACCGAATTGGGATTGACCGAAACGGTTTCGACTCGACTTCTGGTTGATGCCGCCAAAATCATCCACAGCGGATTGCCAAAACGATTGGCCGTTCACGTGGCCGTTGTTGAGCCTCTAACAGATGATTTGCAAACATTGGAAGCACTGAAAGATTTGTGCAATTTGATGATTTAAAAATAGTTTCAAGTTTAAGGTTTCAAGTTGTTGTAGTTGCCTAAACTGAATACTGAAAACTAAAGAAAATGGGTTTCGAGATAGATGAATATTTAGTTGGGAAGTTTTTCAAGCACTTAAAAAGCAGAAAAAAAATAAGTCCCGAAATTGAAGCCAGAACGGTGACGCTTACTGATATAAAACCACGTTTGACTATTATGGCGCGTGCTTTGACAGGAAATCCAATTGAAATATTTCCCGCCGAAAGGGAAGGAGGATACAAAAACAATAATTTTTTCCTTCCAATTTCGTTTGCCGAATTCCCTACTCTGGAAGAGAATCTTACTTTTTATCATTTTAGAATGTTGTATCTCAGCGTGCAACAGCGCCTGAATTACAATTGGACAGCCGAAGAAATTGAACCGGAATTATCACTTTCACAGCAAAGAGCATTCGAAACATCTGATGCGGTTCTTGCCATTTTGTTTCAGGAGTTTTCTATAGGGGAATCCTTTTTGGCGTATGCCAAGAATCATTTTATCCAAAATTCAGATGCTAAAAAGGAACCTGACTTTTCTTGGCTTTTTGGTAAATGGATGAAAAATGAACTGGTAACCGATAGTGAGAATGTGTTGCAAAATTTCTCAGACAAGACCAAGAAACCAATTGAGATTCAGCCTTTGACTACTCTTAAAGCAAAAGCCGTTGAGGAAGTCATCACAGTGGAACTTGACAAAAAACAACAAGAAGATTACGTGATGCTGCATAATTTTGAAAAAGTGGAAACCGCCGAAGAATTCAACGGTAATTGGCGTGATTTTGACGGATCAGATGAGTTGGAAGACCATCAGGACGCATTGGAGGAACTGAATATGAAATACACTGTTCGCGTTGATGACACGGCACATTCCGTTTATCAATCTGATTTTATGGAAAACACCACAATTTCCGAAAGCGCTTCCGTGGATGAAAAAGGATTTCACCATTCCTATGATGAATGGGATTTTAGCAAAAACACCTACAAAGAAAATTTTTGCAAAGTATATCCAAAGTTACAGTTAAAGACCGATGCCGATTATTACAAAAAAACAATAACAAAGAATGCATCCACCTTGATGGGTTTGCGAAAAATGCTGACGAATGTCGACAATAAAATGCAACAGCAAAAAAGGCAAACCCAAGGCGATGAATTTGATATTGATGCCATCACCGATTTGTACGTCGATGTACACTCCCAAAGAACACCTTCGGATAAAATTTATATCTCGAACCGAAAAAAAGATAAAGATTTATCAATTCTGATTCTGTTGGACATCAGCCTTTCTAGCGACGGATATGCAGCCGGAAATAGAGTGATTGATGTGGAGAAAGAAGTTTCCATTTTGTTTGGTGAAATCCTCAACGAATTCAATATTGATTTTTCGATTGACAGCTTTTATTCCAAAACCAGAAATTATTCAACTTACTTGACCATCAAAGATTTTGATGAAAATTGGAATGTTGCCAAACACAAAGTGGGAGCAGTAGAGCCTAGCGGTTACACTAGAATAGGTGCGGCACTGAGACATGCAGGAGTTCGTCTCGATAAACGAAGCACAAAAAACAAATGGGTAATTCTGATTTCAGATGGGAAACCCAACGATTACGATAAATACGAAGGAAAGTATGGAGTCAATGACGTAAAACAGGCGCTCCGTGAACTTAATTCGAAAAACATTAATTCCTACGCATTGGCCATTGAGGCCGAAGCCAAATATTATTTGCCACAAATGTTTGGGCAAAATCACTACCAAATTTTAACGACTCCCGTTGAGTTGTTGCAATCGTTAGTGAAATTATACGAAAAGATAAAACACCAAAAATAAGAATACAATAACCATTTTTTTAATGAACCATTAAGGGATTAAGTCTCATTAAGGTAAAAGTTGCAGTACAGATAAAAACTTAATTTTTCTTAAACTCTTAATGGTTAAAAAAAATCCTTTAATGGTTTTTAAATTTAATTGAAATGACAGAAACAATTCATACACCCAAATTACAGGAAGGTCATCCAGTTTGGATTTACTTTCAGGAAAAAGAATTAATAGTGTCTCTTTTGCAAGAGATTACAAATGTTAATCCATCGATTGATTTGCCAAAATACACCAATGTATTCAATCAGTTGCTTACCATAGAGAAACGATTTGCCCGCAAAGAAAATCAGCTTTTTCCTTTTTTGGAAAAAAAAGGGTGGGTTGGTCCTTCACAAGGAATGTGGTCGTTCCATGATAATTTAAGAGAGCAGTTTCGTTTGATTCAGTACTATCTAAAAATGAATAATCCAGATAATGTTGCAACTAATACCACTTTTTTGGTGGACGGAATTTACAGATTAATGGGAGTTGAAGAAAACGTCCTGTTACCAAATGCATTGGACATCCTTACCGAAAATGATTGGATCGAAATGCGCAAAGGTGAAGAAGAAATTGGTTGGATGTTATGCCAAACCCCACCGCCATTTCCCAAAGTAGAATATATACATCCGAGCGAAGATTTTACCATCAGAGAAATGCCTTTTTCATTGGAAAACACTTCTCATTTTGATGAAGGATATATGACTGTGGAGCAGGTGAATCTGCTTTTCAGAACCATGCCGTTGGATTTGACTTATGTGGACGAAAATGACAGAGTGATTTTCTATAACAGAGGCGAAGAGCGCGTGTTTCCTAGAAGTTCCGGAATCATTGGCCGTGAAGTGAAGTTTTGCCATCCTCCAAAAAGTGTAGGAACGGTTCTCAAAATCTTAGATGAATTCAGAAAAGGAACCCAAAACGAATCTTCTTTTTGGATTAACTACAAAGACCGCCTGATTTACATTCGCTATTTCGCCGTAAGAGATGTCGATAAAAATTACAAAGGAGTGATCGAAATGTCTCAGGATATTACCGATATCAAGAAAATTGAAGGTGAAAAACGATTGTTGGATTGGGAGTGAAAGATTTCATATTTTAAAGTAGATTTTGTGCCAATTTATCGCCTGAATTAGTCTAGACAATTGTTTTGTGCAATAGAACTATATTATTTACATAGTGACACTATACAAATAGTATAGTGTCACTATGTAAATAATATAGCGTTACTATATAAAAAGTATAGTGTCACTATATAAAAAGCATGTGTCGCTATATAAAAAGTATAGTGTCATTATATAAAAGTATAGTGTCGCTATATAAATAGTATAGCGTCGCTATATAGAATAACTAAAAAACTGCAAACCAGATGGGTAAAGTGAGTTTGTGTAATCTGATGTCCAAAATCTGTATTTTGAAATCTAAGTATTCAATCTAAAATCATAAATTTTAAATCAAATGGAAACTCTAAAAATAAATTACAAAAGCATCTATTATCCGCCGGGAGGAATCCTGATGTGGATTATCATTTTTCTTGAACTCATCACTTTCGGAATGGCATTGGTCGCATTTGTGTATTACGGAAGTGAAAACACAGCCGTATTTCATCAGTCAAGAATGCAATTGAACACTGCTTTCGGAGCCGTTAATACCGTTTTCTTATTGACAAGCGGATTTTTTATGGCCAATGCAGTATATCTGTTTAAAGAAAATGAAGTCAAGAAATCATCGGTATTCTTTAAGTTGGCTATGCTTGGAGGATTTTTCTTCTTGGCACTCAAAAGCGTAGAATATTATCATAAAATAGAAAGCGGAATTTCATTGGACACCAATATGTTTTATACCTTTTATTGGTTGTTGACTGGATTTCACGTCATTCACGTGATTATGGGATTGGTTATTTTGGGTTGGACAAATTACGGAATGAAAAAGAAAAACTCCGATACCACTATTGAAGATGTTGAGGCTTGTGCGGCTTTTTGGCACATGTGCGATTTGATTTGGTTACTTTTATTTCCTATACTTTATTTATTTTTTTAGCAATGAAAAATTCACTAATTTTAATCTATATATTGCTGTTAATTACCACTATTACAACAACTTGTGTTTCTAGTTCGTTTGGTGTGTCAGCTTTTATTACCTCTTTGATAATGGGTTTGGCTATTTTTAAATTTCTGTTGGTTGCTTTTCAATTTATGGAATTAAAAAAGGCGCATTCGTTTTGGAAAATCAGTTTAATAATAACTTTAGGATTGCTTGTAGTTTTGATTATTGGGATAAAATAGGAATCATAAAAAAAAGTTAAAAACATGATATTTATCATTAATTTTTTGAATCTCAAATTTTAATTTTACAGTATAATAAAAGACAAAACTATCCTTAATATAAAACCACTTTTTAAAACGAAACAATTATGAAACAATTATTCCATTTTAGCAAACCCTATAAAATTATTGCTTTTGCATTATTTGCAGCTGTTAGTATTTTTTCTTGCGGTAAAAAAGAAGAAAAGCATGACGTTGATTATTACGAAAAAATAAAAGTCGAAGGTCAAAAAGAAGCAGAACTAACAGCACCACCATTTGTTCCAAAACCTGTTGGTGACAGACCTGCGATGCATTTGGTAGTCAATATGGAAATCAAAGAGCAAGAAGGAGAAATGGTCGATGGAACAAAATACATTTATTGGACATTTGGAGGTTCAGTTCCAGGAAGTTTCATTAGAACAAGAGTGGGAGACGAAATAGAATTTCACTTAAAAAATCATCCAGACAATAAATTGCCACATAATATAGATTTACATGCGGTAACTGGACAAGGTGGTGGAGCTGCTTCTTCAATTGTAGCACCTGGACACGAAAAAGTATTTAATTTTAAAGTGCTAAATCCAGGATTATACGTGTACCATTGCGCTACCGCACCTGTTGGGATGCACATTGCAAACGGGATGTACGGGTTAATTCTCGTAGAACCAGAAGGTGGTTTACCACCAGTTGACAAAGAATTCTACGTGATGCAAGGTGATTTTTATACCAAAGGAAGCTATGGAGAGCAAGGTGTACAGCCTTTTGACATGAACAAAGCATTGAAAGAAGAACCGGATTATGTGGTTTTCAATGGTAAAGTAGGATCAATTGCAGGAGATAATGCGCTTACTGCCAAAGTTGGTGAAACTGTTCGTATCTATATGGGTAATGGTGGACCAAACTTACTTTCTTCATTCCACGTTATCGGTGAAATTTTTGACAAAGTTCATATTGAAGGAGGTGATGCTATTAATACTAATGTTCAGACGACATTAATACCAGCTGGAGGTTCTGCCATTGTAGAGTTTAAAGTTGATGTGCCTGGAACATTTATTTTGGTAGATCACTCTATTTTTAGAGCTTTCAATAAAGGAGCTTTAGGAATGTTGAAAGTAACTGGTGAAGAAAATAAAAAAATCTATTCTGGTACAACACAAGAGGGAATTTATTTGCCTGAAGGTGGAAATATTCAAAATATGCCTGAAGGGGAAAAAGTGGCCAAATCTACTGTAGCCAAAACACTTCCTGAACAAATTAAATCTGGAAAAGCTATCTTTGGAACAACTTGTTTTGCTTGTCACCAATCTGAAGGTCAAGGGGTACCAAATGCATTTCCTCCGCTTGCAAAATCAGATTTCTTGAATGCCGATCCTAAAAGAGCTATTCAAGTTGTTATAAGAGGATTGAGTGGTGAGATTACTGTAAATGGCAAAAAAATAAACAGTGTGATGCCAAGTCAAAATCTATCTGATGATGAAATCGCCGATGTTCTAACTTATGTTTACAGCAGTTGGGGTAATAATAAAACAGTAGTAACACCAGCAATGGTTAAAGCTCAAAGAAAATAATAAACACAATTTTAAATATTTATAAGTCATGAAAAAATACATTTTAGGAATAGCATTAATTGGATTAAGTCTGAAAGGTTTTAGTCAAGATGCAAACAAAGGAAAAGGGGTGTATACTAAAACCTGTATTGCTTGTCATCAGGCTACAGGAGCAGGAATACCTGGCGCTTTTCCTCCATTAGCAAAATCAGATTATTTAAATACCGATGTTAATCGAGCTATTAAACAAGTAATCAAAGGGTCTAATGGTACAATTACCGTAAATGGAAAAAAATTCACTGGAGCTATGCCTCCTCAAGCTTTGAGTGACCAACAAATTGCGGATGTACTTACTTATGTATTTGCCAGTTGGGGAAATAGTAAAAAATCAGTGACTGTAGCAATGGTGAAAGCCCAAAGAAAATAATAAATACTAAAAGCAAAAAGAGCCTCAATGTTCCCACTAAAAAAAATACTAACCTTCTTTTTATTGTTGATTTGCGTTACTCTTTTTGCTCAAGACGTTAAAATGGTACCTATAAATGGGGGAACTTTTGTTCCCCTTTATGGAGCCACAACGAAAAAACCAGTTAAAGTAGCTTCATTTAGCATAGATGTGTATCCTGTTACGAATGCGCAATACCTTGCTTTTGTTAAAAAATATCCAGATTATAGTCGCTCGAAAATGAAAGGATTATACGCAGACAAAAGTTATCTAACCCAATGGGAAAGTGATTTTAGTTACGGAAAAAATAATCTGAGTAATGCTCCTATAACCAATGTTTCCTGGTTTGCAGCCAAGAAATATTGTGAGTGTCAAGGAAAGCGATTGCCTTCCATGGACGAGTGGGAATATGTCGCTATGGCCGATGAAAAAAGATCTGATGCCCGTACCAAAGAGGAGTTCAACAGATACATTTTATCTTGGTACGAAAAACCCAAAACGTATGCCAATCCTGTTGGACAAACCTTTAAAAATTATTGGGGTGTCTATGATATGCATGGTTTAGTTTGGGAATGGACATCGGACTTCAATAGCATTTTTCTTTCGGGCGAATCAAGAAAAGATAAGGACACCGATAAGAATCTCTTTTGCGGAAGCGGATCAGTAAATGCGACTGATTTGATGAATTATGCCGCTTTTATGCGTTACGCTTTTAGGGGAAGTCTGAAAGCTAATTATACTACAAAAAATTTAGGTTTTCGATGTGCTAAAGATAAATAGTAACTTTCGAGACCCAACCAAAACCAAATAAAATGAAATCAATGTTAACCCAAAACCAAAAAGGAATTCTGAAAAAAGGATGGTCTTATTTATTTGTTTTGCCCATCTTAATCCTTATTTTTGCGTTCCAGAGTTGTAATAAAAAAGAGACTGTAAATAGAGATAAACCTATTTCGGATTTGTCTATTTATAATTTGCCTTCCAAATGGACGAATCAAAATGGCCAAAATATCGAAATGAAAGATTTGAGAGGGAAAGTGCTAGTCATGGTCATGATTTATACTTCCTGCAAATCGGCTTGTCCTCGTTTGGTGGCAGATATGCGTAATATCGAATCGCGTTTGCCAGAGAATGTCAAGGAACATGTGAAATTGGTGTTAGTGAGTATTGATCCCGAAGTAGATACGCCAAAACGATTAAAAGAATTTGCGATCGCCAATAAAATGGATGGTGAACAATGGGAGTTTTTGAGATCTACGGAAGAAAATACAAGAGAGTTCGCAGCGGTTTTGGCTGTCAATTATAAAAAAATTGCACCACTTGAATTCTCTCATTCTAATATTATAAGTGTTTTTAATGCCGAAGGGGAATTAGCCTATCAACAAGAAGGATTAGGAGTAAACTCAGATGAAACCATAAAAAAAATAACAGAAGAAGCGGTTAAACTAAATTAAAATCCCACCAAATGAAGATATTTAAAATAATGGCACTGGCAGTTGTGTTAATAGCCAGTATGAATACTTTTGCCCAAGAATTTGATGCCAATTTACAAATTAGACCTCGTTACGAGTTTAGGAACGGTTACAAAGCTCCGATTCCTTATGGAGAAACACCAGGTCAGTTTATCTCGGGAAGAACACGTTTGAACTTAAATTTCAAACAGGATAAGTTTGTCACTAAACTTACGATGCAGAATGTTCGTGTTTGGGGAGATGTTGCGCCAAATACCAAATCAGATGCGAATGGAATTCAATTATTTGAGGCTTGGGCGCAATACAATTTTAATGATAAATGGAGTACCCGTATTGGTCGTCAAGTGATTTCGTATGATAATCAGCGTATTCTTGGTGAAGCAGATTGGGCACAACAAGCACAAAGCCATGATGCTTTATCGGTAACCTATAAAGATAAAAAAAACCAATTGGATATGGCACTTGCTTATAATGCAAATGGTGAAACAGATATCGCCACACCTTATACTGTTGCCACTTACAAAGCAATGCAATATGCTTGGTATCATACTGAGTTAGGTAAAATAAATATGAGTTTGTTGTTTTTAAACACAGGGTACGAAAACAAATTAGTGGCTCCAATTCCAACACCAACTCCTGAATTAAAAGTTGATTATATGCAAACTTTTGGTACGTATATGAATACTAAAGGAAAATCTTGGGATGGAAATCTATGGTTCTATGGACAAACAGGTAAAAACACAACTTATACTGTGAGTGCTTTTGACGCAGCCCTTAATTTTAATTATGCATTGACAGATAAGTTCAAAGCTGGTCTTGGATATGAATTCTTATCGGGGAAAAGTCAAGCTAGTACCAGTACCGACATAAAATCGTTTAATCCTATTTTTGGAACCAACCATGGATTGAATGGATATATGGATTATTTCTATGTTGGGAATCATAAAAATTCGGTAGGACTTCAAGATGTTTTTCTGAAATTTGGATACACAGTGGATAAATGGCAGTTTGCTTTATTACCACATGTTTTTAATGCTGCCAATACTGTTTTGGATGCTAATGGAAATGAAATGAACAACTATCTTGGTACGGAAGTCGATTTTACATTTGGTTATTCAGTGCATAAATTTGTAAACATAACTGGAGGTTATTCCCAAATGTTTGCAACAGATACCATGCAAAGACTGAAAGGAGGTGATGTTGATCACACCAACAATTGGGCTTGGGTCATGATTAATGTGAACCCTCAAATTTTTTCTTTTAAATAAAGGTGTTAATTTCTTGTATGAAAAAGGAGCTTGGTAAAAGCTCCTTTTTTTTGTTTTTATAATTGTTACACTTTATAGTTCGGTAAGCCATTCGGAATCTTCTTTGTCAAGTTGATTATGGTAAACATCACTTTCAAATTTTATGTCGTCTTCAATTTCTTTAGCCATTTCCAATTCATTCTCATTTAAATGTTTAATTTCATTTGGATCTAATGGTTGAAGTAAATTCATAATTTGCTTTAGCAAGTCAACATCATCGACAGATTTTAGTTTGTCCACTATTTTTTTTGTTTTAATTCTAAAGTATTCATAACGTGTAGTTTTAAATAGTAAAGTTACAAAAAACAAAAAGGGATTGTTTGGATTGATTTGATGTTTTTAATGCTTTTTTAGAATTTTAAATAGCTTTTTTGGATTTTGTCGATTGTCCCAAAAAGCGACAATAATTAATTCTTTCTCTGTTGTTTTGTAATAAATATTATAATGACCCAAAGTTGAGGTTCTAATATCTTTGTAGTCTGTATTAATAAAATTTTCAGGGTTATTGAGTAGAAATTGTACTCTTTCTAAGATTTGAAAAATCAGTTTTTCAGAATAGGTAGCAGATTTATTTCGTTTTGCCCAATAACTCAATATCTTTCTTCTTTCACGAACGGCTGTATCAGTCCAAATTACTGTTTTGACAACCATTCCAAATCTTCTTTGTCTAATTGCTCTTGCGAAATGACTCTTCCCGCTTTTATATCTTCCTCTCCTTCTTTTACCATATCTAATTCATATTCATTTAAATGGTAAATTTTATCTTCCTCAACTGTCTTTAGTAAAGCCATTATTTTTTTTAACAAGCCCTCGTCTTCTATAGATTTTAGTTTGTCAAATATTTCTAGTTTTAATTCTAAAGTACTCATAAATAGTATGATTTTGAAAAACAAAGTTAAGGAAAGAAAATGAATCTTTGTTTTATAGAAAACTTTTATATTAAAAAAGGGAGCTTCAGTTTTGAAGCTCCCTTTTTTAATATATTTAGAATAAAACTACCCTTTCAATCGACAAGCTTTTATATCACCATCAACAACAACCTCAGTCAAGCCAAGAGCTGAAAGATTTTTCATAGCCTTGTCCCATTTTTTACCACTCAATTCCGATTTGATTTTTAGTAAACCAAATTCCATTTGGTTTTCATTCATCTGCAAAAGAGTAACAATTAATTTTTCATCTTCTTCAAGTTGAACTTGTTTCTTCTCTGGACGCATTTGCGGGAATAATAAAACTTCCTGAATCGATGCATTATTAGTCAAATACATAATCAAACGATCCATTCCAATTCCCATTCCAGATGTTGGAGGCATACCATATTCCAAAGCTCTTAAGAAATCTTCATCGATAATTCCGTTTGCTTCATCATCACCTTTTTCTGCCAAACGCATTTGATCTTCAAAACGTTCACGTTGATCAATCGGGTCATTCAATTCAGAATAAGCATTTGCAATTTCTTTACCACAAACCATTAATTCAAAACGCTCAGTAAGTTCAGGATTATCGCGGTGTTCTTTACACAAAGGCGACATTTCTTTCGGATAATCTGTAATGAAAGTTGGCTGAATATAATTTCCTTCACATTTCGCTCCAAAAATTTCATCAATCAATTTTCCTTTACCCATTGTATTATCAACGTCGATTCCCATTCCTCTTGCAGCTTCAAAAAGCTCTTCTTCACTTTTTCCGGAAATATCAAAACCAGTAAAATGTTTGATAGAATCCGTCATGGTAACACGTGCGTAAGGCGCTTTAAAGTTGATTTTATGCTCGCCAAAAGTAACTTCACTAGTTCCGTTTACAGCAATAGCACAATGCTCAATCAAACCTTCAGCAAATTCCATCATCCAGTTGTAGTCCTTGTAGGCTACATATATCTCCATTGCGGTAAATTCAGGATTATGTGTTCTGTCCATTCCTTCATTTCTAAAGTTTTTAGAGAACTCATAAACACCTTCAAAACCACCAACAATTAATCTTTTCAAATACAATTCGTTTGCAATACGCATGTAAAGCGGAATATCAAGCGAATTATGATGCGTAATAAAAGGTCTTGCCGAAGCTCCACCCGGAATTGATTGTAAAACCGGAGTTTCAACCTCAAGATAACCTGCATCATTAAAATAGCCACGCATAGCAGTAAACAGCTTCGTACGTTTGATAAAAGTATCTTTAACATGTTGATTCACGGTTAAATCTACATAACGCATTCTGTAACGCAATTCAGCATCGTTAAAAGCATCATGAACGTTTCCGTCTTCATCCACTTTTGGTAATGGCAACGGACGCAGCGTTTTACTCAAAAACGTAAAACCACTCACACGGATACATTTTGCACCTACTTGGGTAGTGAACAATTCTCCTTCAATACCAATAAAATCTCCCAAATCGGTCAATTTTTTAAATACTTGATTGTAAAGTGTTTTATCATCACCTTCGCACAAAACATCGCGATTCACGTATAATTGAATACGCCCTTCGCTATCTTGCAATTCTGCAAAACAAGCTTTTCCTTGATCCCTTACACTCATTAAACGCCCGGCAACAATCACTTTTTTACCCTCTTCAAAAGACTCCTTTATTTGCTTCGAAGTATGATTTACAGGAAAAAGATTAGCAGGATAAGGATTGATTCCTAAATTACGTAAAGATTGAAGTTTTTCTCTTCGGATGATTTCTTGTTCTGATAAGGCCATTATATACTGTTTTTTAAGTCCGCAAAGATAACAAATAGATTGCAGATTTTAGAAAGCAGATTTCAGATTTTTTGGAGCAGGAAATTCTCGTGTTTTCAAGAGCATTTCTCCCGCTTTCCGCTACAATCTTTTGTGCCGAACACCGGCACAAAAGGATTTTTACTTCAATCGGGGCTAGTTTACAAGTTTAGTTTTTCATAAGATCTTTAACAAAGCTGCTTTTTGATGTAAAACTGTTAATTATTTAAAAACAACAATAAGAGATGTAAGAAAACTAAGTAACTTCGTTTTCAAAACTTAGAAACCTTTAAAAATGAAAAGATATTTCTTCCTGCTCTCAATTCTCCTAAACGTAAGCTGTCAGGTCACCGAAACCCTTCATCTCAACGCTGATGGAAGCGGAATTGTTGAAGTTGTAAATTTGAGAGACGAATACAGCTATATGCAAATTGCGAAGGAAAACTATTCGAAGGAAGATGTTTACAGAGATACAACTTACGTTTTTGGCGATTATATCAAGAAGCATCATGAAACATTTTCCAGAACACCTGTAGCTGACCAAAAAGTATTTTTGAGATATTCGGAGGTGAAAATTCATAAAAAAGCAAGTTCCTATGATAAGGAATTCCGAGCTACCTATACTCAGAATTTTCATAAAGTATCTGATATAGTTGATCTTTCAAAAACCGATCATTATTTAGACGATATAAAAAAAAATTACGCCTTAAGTGCCGAAGAGCATTATTACAATGTATGCTATGATTATACTGGTAATCGTTTCAATAGAATTGTAACGATTATTGATACACTCGAACAAAAAAAGGAATTTGATAAAATTGAAGGATTAAAAACGGAATATAAAGGATACAAACTGGTTCAGAATTATGTTTTGAATTATCATTTTCCTCGAAAAATCCAATCGGTTTCTAATTCACTTGCCAAAATAAGCGATGACCATAAATCATTAATACTACAATTTCCATTATCCGATTGTTTGCAAAATCCATTGAGCACAAACTTAGAAGTGGTTTTGGAACCCGAAGCTGTAGATTAATAACAGGTTTTCAAAACATTTTTGGTTGAAATAAACATTTGTACCTTTGCAAAAATAAATCTTAGATTCTTAATGTCTAAGATTCTTAGCATCTCAAAGAAAAAATGAACAAAACCATTCAGCTTCAGGATTTAGGGAATAAGGATTATAAGGAAACTTGGGAATACCAAGAAGAATTGTTCAAAGGAATTGTAGATTTGAAGATCCAAAATAGGAGAGAAGACACTGCAATTGCAACACCCAATTATTTTTTGTTTGTTGAGCATCCTCACGTTTATACTTTAGGGAAAAGCGGTGATTTCAGTAATTTGCTTTTATCTGAAAAACAGTTGGAAGCAAAAGGAGCCACTTTTTACAAAATCAATCGAGGTGGCGATATTACGTATCACGGACCCGGACAAATTGTAGGTTACCCTATTCTGGATTTGGAGAATTTCTTTTCGGATATTCATAAATACTTGCGTTTTCTGGAGGAAGCCATTATTCTGACTTTACAGGAATATGGTTTGGAATGCGGCCGAAGCGATGGTGAAACTGGAGTTTGGCTTGGAGTAGGAACACCATTCGCACGAAAAATTTGTGCTTTGGGAGTTCGTGCTTCGCGTTGGGTAACTATGCACGGTTTTGCCCTAAACGTCAATGCCGACTTGGGTTATTTTGATAACATCATCCCGTGCGGGATTCGTGGTAAAGCGGTTACTTCTCTTCAAGTAGAACTTGGTGTCGAAAAAGTAGATGAACAAGAAGTGAAAGAAAAAATCTTAAAACATTTCTCTGATTTGTTTGAATGCTCGATTGTTCGATAGTTCGAATTATCCAACAATCTAAATATCCAATTTCAATTGCTCAGGCAATAACCTAAAACTCATTCTGTGATATTTTGTGGTGCCGTATTTTCTGATGGCATCGCGATGTTCTTGTGTGGGATAGCCTTTGTTCTTTTTCCAATTGTACATTGGAAATTCTTCATGAATTTTATCCATATATTCATCCCGATACGTTTTTGCCAAAACAGAAGCTGCAGCAATACTTAGATATTTTGCATCTCCTTTTATTATACTTTGATTCGGGATTGATTTCAATAATTCGATTTCAGCTTTCGAGAATTGTTTTCCAAAAGTATTTTTCAAACCCAGTTTGGCATTCAATGCTCTATTACCATCAACAATTATAAATTCGGGGGTTTGGGTTAATTTCAAGACACATTCCTGCATTCCTTTCATTGAAGCATTCAGGATGTTTATTTCGTCGATTTCATTTGGATGCAAATGGGTTACTGCAAATGTAATGGCTTCCAGTTCGATGATGGGTCTGAGTTTTTCTCTCGCTTTTTCGCTTAATTGCTTGCTGTCGTTTAAGATTGTATTTTTAAAATCAAATGGCAGAATTACGGCCGCAGCGGTAACTGGACCTGCAAGACAACCACGTCCGGCTTCATCGGTGCCGGTTTCTAGAAGGAAAGAGGAGAAATTATTTTGAAGCATACAAGAATCTTTTCGTGTGGCAAATATTGTAATTTTTTCTTGATTTTCTTTTTTGTGAAGCAAATTGATTTCGGGAAAATAAATGATGTAGTGATTGCATTATATTGTTGCGAGTGCGAGAGGGATAGAAGCAAGCTACCGAAGTAGCGCGTATAGCTCGACAGCAGTAGGGAAAGGGGCGAATAAGCGATACTGTGAGTTAGCCCCTTTTTCTACTGGTGGCTCGCCCAAATTATTTGGAACCGATAAGTTGTGGTTTGTAACTAAATTATGTTTTGTTGTTTGTTCTATAAATTGAGGTGTTTTTTTATTTATACGTTTTTATCCTTTACCTTTGCTTGGTCTATCAGTAAAAATAATTTGCCTAATTATAACCTTTTCAAATGAGAATTTTCTTTTCGTTGTTTTTTTTAGCTTTTCCGATTCTCCTGTTTTCGCAGAAAAATAAACAGTTCAATAGTGCTAAAGAAATTGATTATAATAGTAAATACAATTCTTCGGATTCTATAAAGAAGAAAAAAGCGCCAGAGGCAACTTATGATATGTATCAGATTATTTCGTTGAATAAGGATACTACATACATTGATACTACACAATCTATTCGAAAGGCATATGGTCATAATTATTTAAGGAAAGATAATTTTGGACTTTTGAGTTTTACTAATATTGGTCAAACCTATAATACGCTTCAATACGGACTTAATGGTTTTTCGCCTTATCCCGAATTTGGATTTACAGCAAAACAGTTTAATTATAGCAAGGCCGAAGACATTAGATATGCCAATGTGGCCACCCCTGTAACCGAATTGTATTTTAAAACAACGATACAAAGAGGTCAGTCGGCAGATTCTTATTTTGCTATAAATCCGTCTCCAAGATTGAATTTTTCTATTGCCTATAAAGCGTTACGCTCGGAAGGTAGATACATCAACCAGGAGGCCAAAACGGGGAATTTTAGATTTACGACAAGTTATAATACCAAAGATGGTCGTTATGTTGTTAATGCACATTATGTTGCCCAAAAGATTCAGAACGAGGAAAATGGTGGGATTAGTAATGTAAGTGAATTTGAAAGTGGTGATCCAGCGTTTGATAATAAAGCTCGATTGGGTGTTTATTTTGAGGATGCTATGTCTTTGCTTAAGGGAAAACGTTTTTTTGTAGATCAAACTTTTAGAATAAATCCAAAAAAAGGCAGTAATAATTTATATGTTACTGAACAGTTTAATTATGAGGATATTTATTTTGATTACACTCAAGAAACGATAGCTTCAACAGTTGGAGGAGTACAAGTGAATCGCTATGGAGAGTCCTTTGTGACCAATGGGATTGATGATAAAACGACCTACAATAAAATGTATAACAAAGTGGGGTTAGTGTATGAGAACATGACGTTGGGAGCTTTTACTTTTTTTGTTGATGATTTGCATTCGAATTATTTTTATAATAATATTTTGTATCTAGATACAGAAACTGTTCCTAATTTGTTAAGCCAGACCATAAACACAGTTGGTGGACAATATAATTATCGCAAGGACAAATGGAATGGGAAGGTTTTATATTCCAAATCAGTTACGAATCAAAATTTGTACAATTTTGATGCTTCGGCAATTTATGATATTAATGATGAGAATCAAATCTCTTTTAGATATCAAAATATGAATAAATTGCCTAACAATAATTATAATTTGTACCAAAGTAGTTATAGAAAATACAATTGGTCAAACGATTTTGTGAGTGAAAAAATAAATGCTATCAGTGTCAACGCAGACACTAAATGGGTGTCATTGTCTTTGCAACTGAATTCGATAAATGATTATTTGCATTTTGCTGATGTTACAACAGATGCAGAAAGAGCAGTGGGCACACAAATAGTGGCGCCGGCTCAATATGGTAAAGCAATTAATTATGCATCTCTTAAAGTTGCAAAAGAGTTTGTTGTTGGTAAATGGGCTTTAGACAATACTTTGTTATTCCAAAAAGTGGATCAATCAGATCTTATTTTGAATGTCCCTGAATTTGTGACTAGAAATACGTTGTATTATTCGGATCATATGTTTGATAAAAAATTGTTTTTCCAAACCGGTGTGGAGCTGAATTACTTTACTAGTTATTATAGTAATAGTTACAATCCTTTGATTGGTGAGTTTTTTGTTCAGGATAGAGTGAAGATAGGGAATTACCCGCTTCTTGATTTTTTTGTAAATGCAAAAATTCAGCGTACACGAATTTATTTAAAGGCAGAACATTTTAATTCACTGTTTTCAAAAAACAATTATTTATCGGCACCCGATTATCCGTATCGTGATTTCTTAATTCGTTTTGGATTAGTTTGGAACTTCTTCAACTAATTTAGAACTCAGTCTTTAAAAGTTAAGTTTATAATTAAAAAAATGATTAATTTTGCTTTTGTATACAAACTATATGTAAATAGTATGGTTTAAAAATAACCCCCAATAAAAAAGACAAAAATGGAATACTCAGAAAATATATTAGGAACTATTGGGAATACTCCATTAGTAAAACTCAATAAAGTGACTGCTGAAGTAGATGCTTTGGTTTTGGCCAAAGTGGAGACATTCAATCCTGGTAATTCGGTAAAAGACCGTATGGCTGTAAAAATGATTGAAGATGCCGAAGCAGATGGACGTTTGCAACCAGGAGGAACAATAATTGAAGGAACTTCTGGAAATACAGGAATGGGATTGGCGCTAGTTGCCATTATAAAAGGATACAAATTGATTTGTGTGATATCCGACAAGCAGTCCAAAGAAAAAATGGATATTCTTCGTGCAGTTGGAGCCAAAGTAGTAGTTTGCCCTACTGATGTGGAGCCAACTGATCCACGTTCGTATTATTCGGTTTCCAAAAGATTGGCTCAAGAAACACCAAACTCCTGGTATGTGAACCAATACGATAATTTGTCAAATACATTGGCGCATTATGAGCAAACAGGGCCAGAAATTTGGAAGCAAACAGAAGGAAAGATTACTCATTTTGTGGTTGGTGTTGGTACAGGTGGGACGATTTCTGGTGTTGGTAAATTCTTAAAAGAGAAAAACCCAAACATCAAAATTTGGGGAATTGATACTTATGGTTCAGTGTTTAAGAAATATCACGAAACAGGTATTTTTGATGAAAATGAAATATATTCCTATATCACCGAGGGAATAGGTGAAGATATTTTGCCTAAGAATGTTGATTTCTCCCTAATTGATGGATTCACTAAAGTAACCGATAAAGATGCTGCTGTTTATACTAGAAAAATTGCACTCGAAGAAGGAATATTTGTTGGGAATTCGGCTGGTGCTGCAGTAAAAGGTTTGTTGCAACTCAAGGAACATTTCAAACCAGAAGATGTGGTTGTGGTATTGTTTCATGATTCTGGAAGTCGTTATGTTGGAAAAATGTTCAATGACGACTGGATGCGTGAAAGAGGATTTCTAGAAGAGGATGTGACCAAAGCCGAAGATGTTATCAAAGACCATATCGATAAACCTTTGATTGTTGTTCGTACCGAGGAATTGGTTTCACATGCTATTGACCGTATGCGCAAGTACAATATTTCGCAAATTCCAGTGGTAGATATTAATGGATTTGTTGGTTCTGTTGATGAAACTGATCTGTTCAGAAGTTATATGGCCGATAAAAATGTAATTGATAAGCCTATTAAAGAAGTAATGGGAAAACCTTTTCCTGTTGTTAAATTGAGTACATCAATCGAAGAAGTTTCCAAGTTTTTCACCAAAGATAATGATGCTGTTTTGGTCGAACTTGAAAATGGAAACCATCAAATTATTACAAAATCAGACATTATTAAGGCGATGAAATAAATTTATTTGGATTGCAGATTTTGTACTAATCATTGAAATCTGCAATCTAAAATCTGCAATCTAAATTCTAAAATTCCCATGACTTTCACCGCAATAGATTTTGAAACTGCAACAGCTTATCATCCTTGCTCTGTAGGTATTGTTACCGTTGAAAATGGAGTAATTATTGATGAGTTTGTGACTTTAATCAAGCCGCCCAATAATGAATATAATCCTTTCACGATACGAGTGCATGGAATATATCCTAGAGACACAGCAAACGCCAAAACTTTTGTTGAAATATTTCCCGAAATTCAAAAAAGACTGCAAAACAGAACCGTAGTAGCACATAATGAAAGCTTCGATCGCAATGTTTTATCCAAATCAATGGCGCTTTATGGTCTGAACTACGAGGATTTGAATATAGGTTCTCGTTGGGAATGTACCGTGAAAATATATAAAACCAAAGGTTTAAAACCTACCACTTTGAGTGATTGCTGTAGAGCCATGAAAATTCAGTTGAATCATCACGAAGCCTTATCGGATGCTCGGGCTTGTGCCAAATTGTATTTATTGAGATAATTCTTTTCAATACTATTCAAAATCTTTTATTCTCACATTTATCTAATGATTAAAAAAAACAGTTGAAATATCTGTCTTTTTTAATTTTGTAAGTTAAGTTGTTTGTTTTTTTTTATTACTTTAGATTAAAAGTATAAAAAGCTAACACAATGAAAGAAGATTTCCTCCACTACCTTTGGAAGTTCAAAAAGTTTGATACTTTAAATTTAAAAACCTGTAACCAAGAGGAAATCACGATCAGTAATGTGGGACAGTATTTAGAATTGGCTGGTCCTGATTTTTTTAATGCCCAAATTACTATTGGAAATCAAAAGTGGGCAGGAAATGTAGAAATTCATATCAAATCATCCGATTGGTATATTCATCATCACGAGAAAGATGCGGGTTATGAAAATGTAATTTTGCATGTCGTTTGGAATCACGATACCGAGATTTACAGAAGTAACAATTCAGAGATTCCTGTTCTCGAACTCAAAAAATATGTTAGTGCAGATATTGTAAATAATTATCAAAAGTTGCTGACTCCCAAATCGTGGATTTTTTGTGAAAAGCAGTTAAAGGAAATTCCTCAATTCACATTAATCAATTGGCAAGAACGTTTGTTTTTTGAACGTTTGGAAAGAAAGGCTAAGCCTATCTTGGAGTTGTTGGAGTCAACTAACAATGATTGGGAAGCAGTTTTGTTCTGTCTTTTGGCAAAGAATTTTGGTTTGAATACCAATGGAGAAATATTTCTTAAGATAGCTCAATCTATTCCTTTTTCTGTAATACGAAAAGAATGTTTTGAAGTGGAGAATCTGGAATCATTATTGTTTGGTTCCGCAGGATTATTGGATGCTGAGAAAGAAGATGCGTATTTCAAAGATTTAAAATTCAGATATTTTTATTTGCTTCATAAACACCAAATTGAGAAAAGGTGTATTGAACCCGTTCAGTTTTTTAAACATCGGCCAGATAATTTTCCCACGATTCGGCTTTCACAATTAGCCAATTTATATCACAAACAGCAAAATCTATTTTCGAAAATAAGTGACTTGAATTCTGTTGAAGCTATTTATGAAGTTTTTAGTGTTTCGGTAGCTGCCTATTGGCAAACCCATTATCAATTCGATAAAGAAAGTCCGAAGAAAAAGAAAGCGTTGACCAAATCTTTCATGGATCTGATTATTTTAAATACAGTTATTCCTTTACAATTTGCATATGCAAAAAGTCAAGGAAAGGAAATTTCAGAAGATTTAATTACTATTTTAAATGATGTTGAGTCTGAAAAGAATTCAATTGTAGAGAAATTTAGTTCTTTTGGTCTAAGGGCAAAAAATGCATTTGAAACCCAGTCATTATTGCAACTCAAAAATGAATATTGTAATAAAAACAAGTGCTTAGAATGCGCTATCGGGATGGAGTTGTTAAAGAATAGTTAGGAATAAGAAAATTTCGATTTGATTTTCAATTTTTAAGTAATGTATTTAGAACTTTTTCGGTCATCAACCGATAGTATTAAAAGATTCTGTAATTTTGTTTATAATTAATAATTCAAACCAATGCGAGCAGTAATACGATTGAAATTTTTTTTAGAAAAATATGGTTTCCATGTTTCTTCTCGTTTGGCCGATAAATTAGGAATGCGTGTGACAAGCGTTCGTTTGTTTTTTATTTACATCTCTTTTGTAACGGCAGGTTTGGGATTTGGAGTTTATCTTACATTGGCTTTCTGGATTAGGCTAAAAGATTTAATTAGAGCCAAGAGAACCTCTGTTTTTGATTTGTAAAAGTAATTTATAAAGCATAAAAAAAGGGATTTTAAAGTGGTTAAGCTTTAAAATCCCTTTTTTATTTATCTGTGAAATTATTCTTTAGTCTTGTTTAGCACACTGTTTTTCTTGCCATAAACAAAATAGAAAACGATTCCTAAAGCCATCCAAACAAAAAGTCTCAACCAGTTCGTCCAACCTAGTCCGTACATCATAGCACAACATACAAATACTCCTAAAAGTGGTACGAAAGGTACAAGTGGAGTTTTGAATTCTCTTATCATGTTCGGTTCTTTTTTTCTTAAGATAATAACAGAAATACATACAAGAACAAAAGCAAATAAAGTTCCAATACTTGTCATATCCCCAACAATATCTCCAGGAATAAAAGCAGCAAAAGCTCCAACAATTATTAGAATAGCAAGATTTGCTTTGTATGGTGTTTTGTATTTTGAATGTAAATCGCTAAAAGCTTTAGGTAGTAAGCCATCTTTACCCATAGAGTAGAAAACTCTTGACTGTCCTAATAACATCACTAAAATAACAGATGAAAATCCTGCTAATATAGCAACGGTAACAAATTGGGCAAGCCAGTTGTAGCTTTCTCCCATCGCATGTATTATTGCATTAGCAACAGACGCTTCCTTACCGCTAGTTCTAAAGAATTCAACTGGTTCAAGACCTGTTAATACATGTCCAAAAAGAATGTATAAAACGGTACACACTGCTAAAGATCCTAAAATACCGATTGGCATATTTTTTTTAGGATTGATAGTTTCTTGTGCGGCAGTACTCACTGCATCAAATCCGATGAAAGCAAAGAAAACGGTACCAGCAGCACCTAATATTCCCATAACTCCTCCATAGGCATGTCCTACTCCGTGTTCGTCAGTGAAAACATCTGTTGGTGGAATATAAGGGGTATGGTTTGCTGGATTAATGAAATGCCATCCCAATACAATGATTAGTATTACAATTAGAACTTTAACGACAACTATGATTCCATTTACCACAGCTGATTCATGTATCCCTTTTATCAATAATAAACTGATTACTGCAACTATAAAAAGAGCAGGTAAATTTATGATTCCGTGTTCTCCTGTTAGTGATGTTTGAAATGGAGAATGACAATAAGCAAAGGGTATGGGGTCCACGTGTAGTACATTTGTGAGTAAATTATTTAGGTATTCACTCCAGGCAATTCCCACTGTTGCAGCACCCACCGCATATTCAAGAATTAAATCCCAACCAATAATCCAGGCTAAAAACTCACCCATAGTAGCATAAGTGTAGGTGTATGCACTTCCTGAAATTGGAATAGAAGACGAAAGCTCAGCGTAACACAATCCTGCTAATGCACAGCCGATGGCGGCTACAACAAAGGCTATTGTTACTGATGGTCCTGCACTTTGTGCAGCTGCGGTTGCTGTTCTAACGAATAATCCAGCACCTATAATTGCACCGATTCCTAATGCAACTAATGACCAAGCGGTTAGGGTTCTTTTTAATCCTTTTTCAGAATCAGCAGCTTCGGCTAATAGTAGAGCTAATGGTTTTCTTTTCCAAATAGACATGGTTTTTATGGTTTAAATGTTATTAAGCGCCAAATGTATTGTTTTTTATAAAAAATAAAAATTATAATTTCATTTAACTAACAAATTAATGATGTATGCAGCTTTTTTATTTAGAAAAAAAATAGTACGAATGTATTTCAGGTATTTAGTTGTTAATTAAAATTAATATTTTTCTTATAAAAAATACTGACTTGTAAATAATTTTTCATATTTTTAGATTTAAAATGTTTCGCTTAAAACATGTGATTTCAATTATGACTTTTAACACTATCAAAGATTTTTTTAAATTTTCACGTGACCAGCGAACAGGGATTTTTGTTTTGTTCGGAATTATTATAATTCTTCAATTGGTTTATTTTTTTGTTGATTTTAATCCAATTGAAAAAGAATACTCTGACAAGCAAAAATGGCTTTCTCTACAATCGGAAGTTGATGAGGTAAAAATGCATGATCTGAATGATAAACCTAAAATGTATCCTTTTAATCCTAATTTTATTTCAGATTACAAAGGCTACAAACTGGGAATGTCTGTTCAAGAAATTGATCGGCTTCTAGATTTTAGAAAGGGAAATAAGTTTGTTAATTCTGCCAAAGAATTTCAAGGTGTAACAAAAGTTTCAGATTCATTATTGAATGTAATTTCTCCATTTTTCAAATTCCCTAATTGGGTGAATAATAAAAAAGAGTTCAAGGAGTATAAATATGATCAGAATTCGGCTTTCGCCAAAAAAGAGAAAATAGCTTTAATCGATATTAATCAAGCCACGAAAGAAGATTTAATTAAAATAAATGGAGTGGGTGAGGTGATTTCACTTCGCATTTTAACTCAAAAAGAAAAATTAGGAGGATTTGTCTCTATGGAGCAGCTTAAAGATGTTTGGGGTTTGTCTCCAGAAGTAATTCTGAATTTAAATACTCATTTTAAGATTGAAAAGCTTCCTAATTTGAATAAAATTGATGTCAATAATGCCTCAATAAAGGAGCTTTCTCAGTTTTTTTATTTCAAATATGACTTAGCTAGACAAATTGTAAAATATAGAAGCATGAACGGTGATTTTAAAAATATTGAGGATTTGATAAAAATTAACGGCTTTCCTGTTGAAAAAGCAAATTTTATTGCCTTATATTTGGACTTTTAATATAAAAGACATTTATGATGAATTTTGATTACAACGAAACACAATCTTTAATAGCTCAATCTATAAAAGATTTTGCCGAAAAAAATATTAGACCATATATAATGGAGTGGGATGAAGCTCAAATTTTTCCAATTCCTTTGTTTAAAAAACTTGGTGAAATGGGATTTATGGGAGTTTTGGTTCCAACTGAATTAGGAGGCTCAGGATTGGGTTACCATGAATACATCACAATTGTGGAGGAAATTTCAAAAGTTGATCCTTCTATAGGATTGTCTGTTGCAGCCCATAATTCATTATGTACTAATCATATTTTAACTTTTGGAAACGATGAACAAAAGAAAAGGTGGATTCCGAAACTGGCAACGGCTGAGCATATTGGAGCTTGGGGCTTAACAGAGCACAATACAGGATCCGATGCAGGTGGAATGAATACTACTGCTGTTCGTGACGGTGATTTTTGGGTAGTAAATGGAGCTAAAAACTTTATTACACATGCTATTTCGGGAGATATTGCCGTGGTAATAGTTCGCACAGGTGAAAAGGGAGATTCCAAAGGAATGACTGCATTTGTATTCRAAAAAGGAATGCCTGGATTTACTTCGGGTAAAAAAGAAAATAAATTAGGAATGCGCGCTAGTGAAACGGCCGAATTGATTTTTGATAATTGTCGTATTCCGGATTCTAATAGATTAGGTGAGGTTGGACAGGGATTTGTTCAGGCTATGAAAATTCTTGATGGTGGACGTATTTCAATTGGAGCTTTATCGTTAGGAATTGCAAAAGGCGCTTATGAAGCAGCTTTGAAATATTCTCAAGAAAGACATCAGTTTGGGCAGCCTATTTGTGAATTTCAAGGAATTTCTTTTAAATTGGCTGATATGGCTACCGAAATTGAAGCCTCAGAATTATTATTGCATAAAGCAGCTTTCCTTAAAGAGCAGCACAGACCTGTAACGACATTAGGTGCAATGGCGAAAATGTATTCATCAGAGGTTTGTGTGAAAGTGGCCAATGATGCGGTTCAAATACACGGTGGGTATGGTTATACCAAAGATTATCCGGTAGAAAAATTCTATAGGGATTCAAAATTGTGTACCATTGGAGAAGGAACTACCGAAATTCAAAAACTGGTAATTTCCAGAAATTTATTGAAATAAAGATTAGGGCGTGCCACCATCCTGATTAAGGGCTAATTCTCGGTCTGATTATGTGCCCTTTAATCAGGATGCTGTCGGGCTGTCCGCCTTTACTTCGGTAACTTGCTTCCATCCCTCACGCTTGACCAAAAATATTTTCGGTTTTGATGCTATTTTTGGAACTATTGAAAATAAATTTAAAAAAATAAAAATAAAGTGCTCAGAATTCAAAATAATGTTTAATTTTGCCGACTTAACGAAAGGGGGTGATAAAATTATGTTAATTATACCAATTAAAGACGGAGAAAATATCGATAGAGCACTTAAGCGCTACAAAAGAAAATTCGATAAAACTGGAACTGTAAGACAATTAAGAGCACGTACTGCTTTTATTAAGCCATCAGTTATCAATAGGATGAAATTCCAAAAAGCAGCTTATATTCAAAATATGAGAGATAATATCGAGAATATCTAATACATCACTGCATTTTAAAATAAAATTACCGTTAGTAATTAAAGTTTCTTAACTTTGATGCTAACGGTTTTTTTATGGCAACAAATAATAAAGATGGATTTAGAGATTATCTGCAATTAGAAAAAAAATATTCTCCACATACCATAAATGCTTACTTAAATGATATAACTTACTTTGAGTCATTTAATAAGGAGTTCTTTGAACAAGACACTATAGAGCAGGTTAATTACAATCAGATTAGAAGTTGGATTGTTTCGCTTGTTGAAGATGGGGTTTCAAATAGTACTGTAAACAGGAAGATAGCTTCCTTAAAAGCTTTTTATAGATTTCTTTTAAAAATAAAACAAATCCAAATTAATCCGTTGTTGAAGCACAAAGCTTTGAAAACAGAAAAAAAACTTCAAATACCTTTTTCGGAAAAAGAACTTACGGAGGCGTTGTTACAAAATTCGAATTCTGAAGATTTTCAGGAAATAAGAGATGTGCTGATAGTGGAGTTGTTTTATACTTCAGGAATTCGTAGGGCAGAACTTATTCATTTGAAATGTTCGAATGTCAATATAGTAGGTAATACTTTAAAGGTATTGGGGAAAAGAAATAAAGAACGTATTCTTCCAGTTTTACCAGTGGTAATACAGCGATTGTTGTTGTATATTAAGGAGCGTTCTTTGTTGGAAACAATAGTAGATGAGGATTATTTATTTCTAACAAAAAAAGGGTTAAAATTGAGTGATTCTTTTGTGTATCGTTTAATTAATTCATACTTTAGTACTGTCTCCGAAAAGGTAAAAAAAAGTCCTCATGTATTAAGACATACTTTTGCGACTCACTTGTTAAATAACGGGGCCGATTTGAATTCAGTTAAAGAGTTATTAGGACATTCTAGTTTAGCTTCTACGCAAATTTATACCCATAGCAGTTTGTCTGAACTCAAAAAAGTATATCAAGAGGCGCATCCTAGGAATAAAAAATAACTCTGAAATGTTTAACCATTAAAAAGATTGATTATGAAGGTAAATGTTCATGCAGTTAACTTTACTGTTGACAAAAAGCTAGTAGATTTCGTTCAAGAGAGAATGGATAAATTGGAAAAATATTATGACAGAGTGGTCTCTTCGGATATTTTTATGAAAGTGGAAAAGACAAGTGAGAAGGAAAATAAAATTGTCGAAATAAAGATTAATGTCCCTGGAGATGATTTTTTGGTTAAAAAGCAGTGCAAATCCTTTGAGGAAGCAGTCGAACAATCTGCGGAATCTCTAGAGCGATTACTGGTAAAACGTAAAGAAAAGTTAAGAACACATATTTAATTAAATTTTTTTTCAAAAAATGTTTTGATTAAAAGATAAAATCTCTACATTTGCAGTCCGTTAGAAATAGCGGACTTTTTTTATTGATATTGCCAGCGTAGCTCAGTTGGCTAGAGCAGCTGATTTGTAATCAGCAGGTCGTGGGTTCGAGTCCCTCCGCCGGCTCAAAAGGCGAAAGTTTTAATAGAAAAAGTTGGGGAGATACTCAAGCGGCCAACGAGGGCAGACTGTAAATCTGCTGTGTGAACTTCGCAGGTTCGAATCCTGCTCTCCCCACAAGAATGATTTTTAGTTTAGAATTCTAAATTGAAAATCATTAAATCCTTAACGAGGATTCTGCCGACTTAGCTCAGGGGTAGAGTGCTTCCTTGGTAAGGAAGAGGTCACGGGTTCAATTCCCGTAGTTGGCTCAAGTAAGTAGGAAATTGAAATAAATATATAAACTAGATTAAAAATTAAGTAAAATGGCAAAAGAAACCTTTAACCGTTCGAAACCACACTTAAATATTGGTACGATCGGACACGTAGATCACGGTAAAACTACTTTAACAGCAGCAATCACAAAAGTGTTATCTGATGCTGGTTACTGTCAAGCAAAATCATTTGATCAAATTGATAATGCTCCTGAAGAAAAAGAAAGAGGTATTACAATTAATACATCACACGTAGAGTATGAAACTGCTAACCGTCACTACGCACACGTTGACTGTCCTGGTCACGCGGATTACGTAAAAAACATGGTTACTGGTGCTGCTCAAATGGACGGTGCTATCCTTGTTGTAGCTGCAACTGACGGACCAATGCCACAAACACGTGAGCACATCCTTTTAGGTCGTCAAGTAGGTATTCCTAGAATGGTAGTTTTCATGAACAAAGTGGATATGGTTGATGATGCTGAATTATTGGAATTAGTTGAAATGGAAATCAGAGACTTATTGTCTTTCTACGAATATGATGGTGACAACTGTCCAGTTATTCAAGGTTCTGCTTTAGGAGGATTGAATAATGATGCTGCTTGGGTTCCTAAAATTCTTGAATTGATGGAAGCTGTAGATTCTTGGATCGAAGAGCCAGTTCGTGATACTGAAAAACCATTCTTGATGCCAGTTGAAGACGTATTTACAATTACAGGTCGTGGAACTGTTGCTACAGGTCGTATCGAAACTGGTATTGCTAATACAGGAGATGCTGTTGAAATCATTGGTATGGGAGCTGAAAAATTAACTTCTACTATTACAGGAGTTGAGATGTTCCGTAAAATCCTTGATAGAGGTGAAGCTGGAGATAACGTTGGTTTATTGTTAAGAGGTATTGATAAAGAATCTATCAAAAGAGGAATGGTTATCATTAAGCCAGGATCAGTAAAACCACACGCTACTTTCAAAGCTGAGGTTTATATCTTGAAAAAAGAAGAAGGTGGACGTCATACTCCATTCCATAATAACTACCGTCCACAGTTCTACGTACGTACAACTGACGTAACAGGGGTTATTACTTTACCAGAAGGTGTAGAGATGGTAATGCCAGGAGACAACTTAACTATTAATGTTACTTTGTTAAGCCCAATCGCAATGAGCGTAGGTTTACGTTTTGCTATCCGTGAAGGTGGTAGAACTGTAGGTGCAGGTCAGGTAACTGAAATTGTAGCTTAATACTATAATAAATACCAAAACCAGTGTCGTTTTGACGACACTGGTTTTTATTAACTACGGGCGTAGTTCAAGGGTAGAATAGCGGTCTCCAAAACCGTTGATGGGGGTTCGAATCCCTCCGCCCGTGCAAAATAAACTAATCACTATGACAAAAGTTGTTAATTACATATCAGAATCATTTGAAGAATTAAAATCAAATGTAACTTGGCCAGCTTGGGCTGAAGTACAACGTCTTACGATTGTTGTTGCTGTTTTTTCAGTGGTATTCGCTTTAGCAACATGGGGAGTAGATGAGGTATTTGCAAAAACATTAGCTGTGTTTTTTAACTGGATAAAAGCATAATTTTTTGTAATGGCGGATAATAATATAAAAAAGTGGTATGTCGTTCGTGCAGTAAGCGGACAAGAAAATAAAGTAAAAGCTTATATCGAAACGGAAATTGCTCGTTTGGGTATGAGTGATTATGTTTCACAAGTTCTTGTGCCTACTGAAAAAGTGGTTACTGTAAAAGAAGGTAAAAAATTATCAAAAGATAAGGTTTACTTTCCGGGATATGTTATGTTGGAAGCCAATCTGGTTGGAGAAATTCCTCATATTATTAAGTCTATTACAAGTGTTATAGGATTCTTAGGGGAAACTAAAGGTGGAGAGCCAGTTCCGTTAAGAATGTCTGAAGTAAATAGAATGTTAGGTAAAGTAGATGAGTTGGCTGTTAATACAGATACTCGTTCTATTCCTTTCAACTTGGGTGAAACTATTAAAGTGATCGATGGTCCTTTTAATGGGTTTAACGGTACAGTTGAAAAAATTAATGAAGAAAAGCGTAAACTTGAAGTGATGGTGAAAATTTTCGGAAGAAAAACACCTTTGGAATTGAGTTTTATGCAAGTTGAAAAAGTATAATTTTTGTTACATCTATAATAACCACTGCAATCGCTTCCAATGATTGTCGTGTTAAATTTTTTAAAAATGGCTAAAGAAATTAGTAAGGTAGTTAAACTACAAGTTAAGGGAGGTGCTGCGAACCCGTCGCCACCGGTTGGACCTGCTTTAGGAGCTGCTGGGGTAAACATCATGGAGTTCTGTAAGCAATTTAATGCTAGAACACAAGATAAACCCGGCAAAATATGCCCAGTACAAATTACTGTGTATAAAGACAAATCATTTGATTTTGTTGTAAAAACTCCTCCGGCGGCTGTCCAGTTATTGGAAGCGGCAAAGCTAAAGTCCGGATCAGGTGAACCAAATCGTAAAAAAGTAGCTAGCGTTACTTGGGATGTTATCAAAGCAATTGCTGAAGATAAAATGGTAGATTTAAATGCATTCACAATCGAATCTGCTATGAGCATGATTGCTGGAACAGCTAGATCTATGGGTATAACTGTATCAGGAGATTCTCCTTTTTAATTAAGAGAAAGACATGGCAAAATTGACAAAAAAGCAAAAAGAGGCTGCTTCAAAAATTGAAAAGAACAAATTATACTCTTTGAAAGATGCTGCTGCATTGATTAAAGTTATTGCTTCTGCAAAATTTGATGAGTCTGTTGATATCGCTGTTAGATTGGGTGTAGATCCAAGAAAAGCGAATCAAATGGTGAGAGGTGTAGTTACTTTACCTCACGGTACAGGTAAAGATGTTAAAGTATTAGCATTGGTTACTCCAGATAAAGAAGCGGAAGCTTTAGCAGCTGGTGCAGACTATGTAGGTCTTGACGATTATTTACAAAAAATTAAAGACGGTTGGACAGATGTTGATGTAATCATCACTATGCCTGCTGTTATGGGTAAATTAGGTCCATTAGGTCGTATTTTAGGACCTAGAGGTTTAATGCCTAACCCTAAAACAGGTACTGTAACTATGGATGTTGCAAAGGCTGTTGCAGAGGTAAAAGCTGGTAAAATTGACTTTAAAGTTGATAAAACTGGTATTGTACATGCAGGAATTGGTAAAGTTTCTTTTGGAGCTGAGCAAATTTATGACAATGCACACGAAATTATTCAAACATTAATCAAACTTAAACCAACTGCTGCTAAAGGTACCTACATTAAAGGTATTCACCTTACAAGCACTATGAGTCCTGCGATTGCATTGGACCCTAAAGCAGTATAATTGGTAGTTAATAATTTTTAGTATGACTAGAGAAGAAAAATCAATCGCGATTGAAGATTTAACTGCGCAGTTAGCTGGTACAAATATTGTTTATGTATCTGATATTTCTGGACTGAACGCAGAAACTACTTCAAACTTGAGAAGAGCTTGCTTTAAAGCAGGTATAAAATTAGAAGTAGTTAAAAATACTTTGCTTGCAAAAGCAATGGAAGCTTCTGATAAAGATTTTGGTGATTTACCAACTGTATTGGCTGGAAATTCTGCAATCTTTATTGCGGATGTTGCAAATGCACCTGGAAAAATCATTAAAGATTTCAGAAAAAAATCTGACAAGCCTGTATTAAAAGGAGCTTACATTAATTCTGAAATTTACATCGGTGATAATCAATTAGAAGCATTAGCTACTATTAAATCAAAAGAAGAGCTTATCGGCGAAATCATTGGATTATTGCAATCACCAGCTCAAAGAGTTATTTCTGCTTTACAAAACCAATTCGCTAATAGCGAAGAGGCTGAGGCATAATACTCAAAACAGGGAATTTAGTTTCCTTGTTGCTTAAAATAGCGCACAATAAATAAATTATATTTTTACAAATCATTTTAAAACGATAGAAAAAATGGCAGATTTGAAACAATTCGCAGAACAATTAGTTAATTTAACTGTAAAAGAAGTTAACGAATTAGCAACAATATTAAAAGATGAGTACGGAATCGAACCAGCTGCTGCAGCTGTAGTAGTTTCAGGTGGTGGAGAAGCTGCTGCTGAAGAAGCTCAAACAGAATTCACAGTTGTATTGAAAGAAGCTGGTGCTTCTAAATTAGCTGTAGTAAAATTAGTTAAAGAACTTACAGGTTTAGGTTTGAAAGAAGCTAAAGATGTAGTTGATAGCGCTCCAAGTAACGTTAAAGAAGGTGTAACTAAAGAAGAGGCTGAAGGTCTTAAAAAATCTTTAGAAGAAGCTGGAGCTGTTGTTGAGTTAAAATAACTCTTACATAGTTTAGAATTCGGTTTAGGTCTTGAGTTTAGTCACTCAATGACCTAAACCATTTTTCGTATAATAAAATTATAACAAGTTTTATTATAATAATAGTTTAAAATACGAAAAAGTTTTTGATCAATACGAAGAAAAAAAATTGAACTGAATTTTACCTATTCATTTTTAAAGATGTATTGATTATAAAAAGAAAGGTATCAATTAAACATTGTGTTTTTACACAAAAAACTACTTTTTTTTAATCAAAATTTTGTCCATTGATGATAACAAATCAGACTGAAAGATTGAATTTTGCCTCTACAAAAAATATTCCTGACTATCCAGATTTTCTAGATGTTCAGGTAAAATCGTTTAAAGATTTTTTTCAACTAGAAACTAAATCTGACGAAAGAGGCGACGAAGGGTTATACAACACCTTCATGGAAAACTTTCCAATTACAGATACAAGAAATAACTTTGTATTGGAATTCCTAGATTACTTTGTAGATCCACCACGTTACACTATTCAAGAATGTATAGAAAGAGGTCTTACTTATAGTGTGCCTTTAAAAGCAAGGTTGAAACTATATTGTACCGATCCTGAACACGAAGATTTTGAAACTATTGTGCAAGATGTATATCTTGGAACAATACCTTATATGACACCAAGTGGTACTTTTGTTATCAATGGAGCTGAGCGAGTTGTGGTTTCACAATTACACCGTTCTCCTGGTGTTTTCTTTGGACAGTCATTCCATGCAAATGGAACAAAATTATATTCTGCGAGAGTTATCCCTTTTAAAGGATCTTGGATAGAATTTTCTACAGATATCAATAGCGTTATGTATGCTTATATTGATAGAAAGAAAAAATTACCTGTTACAACTTTATTCCGAGCAATTGGTTTCGAAAGAGACAAGGATATCCTTGAGATTTTCGACCTAGCTGAAGAAATTAAAGTTTCTAAAACAGGACTTAAAAAATATATTGGTAGAAAATTAGCTGCTCGTGTTTTGAACACTTGGCATGAAGATTTCGTTGATGAAGATACTGGCGAAGTTGTTTCTATTGAACGTAACGAGATAATCCTTGATAGAGATACTATTATCGACAAAGATAATGTGGAAGAAATCATTGATTCAAACGTTAAATCTATTTTGTTGCATAAAGAAGATAATAATCTTGTTGATTATTCTATCATTCATAATACATTACAAAAAGATCCAACAAACTCTGAAAAAGAAGCTGTTGAGCATATCTACAGACAATTGCGTAACGCAGAACCGCCTGATGAAGAAACTGCTCGTGGTATTATAGATAAATTATTCTTCTCTGACCAACGTTACAACTTAGGTGAAGTAGGTCGTTATAGAATTAATAAAAAACTTGGTCTTGATACTCCAATGGAAAAGCAAGTGCTTACCAAAGAAGATATCATTACTATCGTTAAGTATTTGATTGAATTGATCAACTCTAAAGCTGAGATTGATGATATTGATCACTTATCAAACCGTCGTGTTAGAACAGTTGGTGAACAATTGTCTCAACAATTCGGTGTTGGTTTAGCACGTATGGCTAGAACCATTAGAGAGCGTATGAACGTTAGAGATAACGAGGTGTTTACACCTATAGATTTGATTAATGCTAAAACATTATCATCTGTTATCAACTCTTTCTTTGGAACAAACCAGTTATCTCAATTTATGGATCAAACGAATCCATTAGCTGAGATTACGCACAAAAGAAGATTATCTGCACTTGGACCAGGTGGACTTTCGAGAGAAAGAGCTGGATTTGAGGTTCGTGACGTTCACTATACGCACTATGGACGTTTATGTCCAATTGAAACTCCAGAGGGACCAAACATTGGTTTGATTTCTTCTCTTGGTGTTTATGCTAAAGTAAACGGAATGGGTTTCATTGAAACACCTTACCGTAAAGTAACTAATGGTGTGGTTGATTTAGATGCTACTCCTATTTACTTAAGTGCTGAAGAAGAAGAAGGAATGTTAATTGCCCAAGCAAACATTAAAATGGATGCTACTGGTAAAATTACTGCCGAAAACGTAATTGCGCGTCAAGAAGGTGATTTTCCTGTAATTGACCCTTCTCAAGTGCATTATACAGACGTTGCTCCAAATCAAATTGCTTCGATTTCTGCTTCTTTGATTCCTTTCTTGGAACATGATGATGCGAATAGAGCATTGATGGGATCAAACATGATGCGTCAGGCCGTACCATTGATACGCCCTGAAGCTCCAATTGTTGGTACCGGTTTAGAGCGTCAAGTAGCTTCAGATTCTAGAGTTTTAATTAACGCTGAAGGAAATGGAGTTGTTGAATACGTTGATGCTAATATTATCACTATCAAATACGATCGTTCTGAGGAAGAAAGAATGGTAAGTTTTGAATCTGATGAGAAAACATACAACTTAATTAAATTTAGAAAAACCAATCAAGGAACAAGTATCAATCTTAAACCTATCGTAAGAAAAGGGGACAGAGTGATTCCTGGTCAAGTATTGTCTGAAGGATATGCTACTCAAAATGGAGAATTAGCTTTAGGTAGAAACCTTAAAGTTGCATTTATGCCATGGAAAGGTTACAACTTCGAGGATGCGATTGTTATTTCTGAGAAAGTGGTTCGTGACGATATCTTTACCTCTATTCACGTTGATGATTATTCATTAGAAGTTAGAGATACAAAATTAGGTAACGAAGAGTTGACGAATGATATACCAAACGTTTCTGAAGAAGCTACAAAAGATTTGGATGAAAATGGTATGATTAGAATTGGTGCCGAGGTTAAACCTGGTGACATTCTTATCGGTAAAATTACTCCAAAAGGGGAATCAGATCCTACTCCAGAAGAGAAATTGCTTCGTGCAATCTTCGGGGATAAAGCAGGTGATGTAAAAGATGCTTCATTGAAAGCTTCTCCTTCTTTACACGGTGTAGTTTTAGATAAAAAATTATTTGCAAGAGCAGTAAAAGATAAACGTAAACGTACTCAAGATAAAGATGCTTTAGGGGCACTTGAAATGGAGTTTGAAGTTAAGTTTGTTGAGCTTAAAGATAAATTAATTGAGAAACTTTTCAATATTGTAAACGGAAAAACTTCTCAAGGTGTAATGAATGATTTGGGTGAAGAAGTTTTACCAAAAGGTAAAAAATATACTCAAAAAATGCTTTATGCTGTTGAAGATTTTGCTCACTTAAGTAAAGGTCAATGGGTTGCAGATGATGTGACTAATAAAATGGTTAATGATTTGATTCATAACTATAAAATTAAATTGAACGATTTACAAGGTGCTTTACGTAGAGAGAAATTCACGATTACTGTTGGTGATGAATTGCCATCAGGAATTTTGAAATTAGCTAAAGTATATATTGCTAAAAAACGTAAACTGAAAGTTGGGGATAAAATGGCAGGGCGTCACGGTAACAAAGGTATTGTTGCTCGTATTGTTCGTCATGAAGATATGCCTTTCCTTGAAGATGGAACACCAGTTGATATCGTGTTGAACCCACTTGGGGTACCTTCACGTATGAACATTGGACAAATTTATGAAACGGTATTAGGTTGGGCTGGTATGAATTTGGGTAGAAAATTTGCTACTCCAATTTTTGACGGAGCAACTCTTGATCAAATCAATGAATTGACTGATGAAGCTGGAGTACCACGTTTTGGACATACACATCTTTATGATGGTGGTACTGGAGAGCGTTTCCATCAAGCGGCAACCGTAGGAGTTATCTATATGTTGAAATTAGGACATATGGTTGATGATAAGATGCACGCACGTTCTATAGGTCCATACTCGTTGATTACTCAACAACCACTTGGAGGTAAAGCTCAATTTGGAGGTCAACGTTTTGGAGAGATGGAGGTTTGGGCA
Source organism: Flavobacterium sp. P1_E4 (assembly GCF_056405915.1). Taxonomy (NCBI): domain Bacteria; kingdom Pseudomonadati; phylum Bacteroidota; class Flavobacteriia; order Flavobacteriales; family Flavobacteriaceae; genus Flavobacterium; species Flavobacterium sp. P1_E4. The sequence goes on along the minus strand of NZ_JBFUBE010000004.1, from coordinate 57,219 downwards.
CTTGAAGCTTATGGAGCATCAAGTACTCTTCGTGAAATCTTGACTGTTAAATCTGATGATGTTATAGGTAGAGCCAAAACTTACGAGGCAATCGTAAAAGGAGAGTCTATGCCAGAACCAGGATTACCAGAATCATTCAATGTATTAATGCATGAATTGAAAGGTCTTGGACTTGATATTCGTTTAGAAGAATAAATTAAAGTTTAGTAGTAATCAGTCCGATTTTTTCGAGACTGATTACTCATTTTTACGAGTTTTTAGGATTTATGCCCGTAACCCGTTCCGATTTTTTATAAGACTTTAAATGTTTTATGACTAGCACTTCAAAATTTAGTTTGAAGTTTAGAGAAGTAATCCGAGGTAGTAGAAACGTAGCACTGCTCGTCTTTACAAAATCAATTTTTAATTGCAAATAAATCAATAGTAAAAACTATGATGAATAATAGAAATAATAATAAAGATAAGAATCCTGTAAAAAGATTTGATAAAATTTCAATAGGATTAGCTTCTCCTGAATCGATCTTGAAAGAGTCAAGAGGTGAAGTTTTGAAACCTGAAACTATCAATTACAGAACTCACAAACCAGAGCGCGATGGTCTTTTCTGTGAAAGAATTTTTGGACCTGTAAAAGATTTTGAATGTGCTTGTGGTAAATATAAAAGAATACGTTACAAAGGAATCATATGTGACCGTTGTGGTGTAGAAGTTACTGAGAAAAAAGTACGTAGAGATAGAGTAGGGCATATCAACCTTGTTGTGCCTATTGCACACATCTGGTATTTCCGTTCACTTCCTAATAAAATTGGTTATATCCTAGGTCTTCCATCTAAGAAATTAGATATGATCATTTACTATGAAAGATACGTAGTAATTCAAGCGGGTATCGCTAAAAATGCAGATGGTGAATCTGTACAAAGATTAGATTTCTTGACTGAAGAGGAATATTTGAATATTTTAGATACTCTTCCTGCAGACAATCAATATTTAGATGATTTTGATCCAAATAAATTTGTTGCCAAAATGGGAGCAGAGTGTATTATGGATTTATTGGCTCGTATTAATCTTGACGAATTGTCATATGATTTAAGACATAAAGCTAATAATGAAACATCTAAACAAAGAAAAACTGAAGCGTTAAAGAGACTACAAGTTGTAGAATCTTTCCGTGAGTCTACATTGAACAGAGAGAATCGTCCTGAGTGGATGATTATGAAAGTGATTCCGGTAATTCCACCAGAGTTACGTCCTCTTGTGCCTCTTGATGGAGGTCGTTTCGCAACTTCAGATTTGAATGATTTATACCGTCGTGTAATCATCCGTAACAACCGTTTGAAAAGATTAATCGAGATTAAAGCTCCTGAAGTAATCTTAAGAAACGAAAAACGTATGTTGCAAGAATCTGTAGATTCACTTTTCGATAATACTCGTAAAGCGTCTGCAGTAAAAACTGAATCAAACAGACCTTTGAAATCATTATCTGATTCATTAAAAGGTAAACAAGGACGTTTCCGTCAAAACTTACTTGGTAAACGTGTGGATTATTCTGCTCGTTCGGTAATTGTTGTTGGACCTGAATTGAAATTGTTTGAATGTGGATTGCCAAAAGATATGGCAGCTGAATTATACAAACCTTTCGTTATCCGTAAATTGATAGAAAGAGGAATTGTAAAAACAGTAAAATCTGCTAAGAAAATTATAGACAAAAAAGAGCCTGTAGTATGGGATATCCTTGAAAATGTAATTAAAGGACATCCAGTATTACTGAACCGTGCTCCTACTTTGCACAGATTAGGTATCCAAGCTTTCCAACCAAAATTAATTGAAGGAAAAGCAATCCAATTGCACCCTTTAGTTTGTACTGCATTTAATGCGGATTTTGATGGGGATCAAATGGCGGTTCACTTACCGTTAGGACCAGAGGCTATTTTGGAAGCACAATTGTTAATGTTGGCTTCTCACAATATCTTGAACCCTGCAAATGGTGCTCCGATTACTGTACCTTCTCAAGACATGGTACTTGGTCTTTATTATATGACCAAAGAGCGTTTGTCTACACCTGAGAAAACTATTTTAGGGCAAGGAATTACTTTCTACTCTGCAGAAGAGGTTAATATTGCTTTAAATGAAGGAAGATTAGAATTGAATGCTCAAGTAAAAATTAGAGCAAAAGATTTTAATGAAGAGGGTCAATTAGTATATAAAATTATTCAAACTACTGCTGGACGTGTATTATTTAATGAAGTAGTACCAGAAGCAGCTGGATATATCAATGACGTATTGACTAAGAAAAACCTTAGAGACATTATTGGACACGTATTGAGTTCTACTAGTGTTCCTGAAACTGCGGCTTTCTTGGACAATATGAAAGATATGGGGTATAAATTTGCATTCAAAGGAGGATTGTCATTCTCTCTTGGTGATATTAGAATCCCAGAACAAAAACCAAAATTAATTGCAGATGCTAGAGAACAAGTTGAAGGTATTTCTGCGAATTATAATATGGGTCTTATTACCAATAACGAGCGTTACAACCAAGTTATTGACGTATGGACTTCAGCAAATGCTCAATTGACAGAGTTGGCAATGAAAAACATTAGAGAAGACCAACAAGGTTTCAACTCTGTGTATATGATGCTTGATTCTGGAGCAAGGGGTTCTAAAGAACAAATTCGTCAGTTAACCGGTATGCGTGGTTTGATGGCTAAGCCTAAAAAATCTACTGCTGGTGGTGGTGAAATTATTGAAAACCCGATTCTTTCTAACTTTAAGGAAGGTCTTTCTATCCTTGAGTACTTTATCTCTACTCACGGTGCTCGTAAAGGTCTTGCGGATACGGCTTTGAAAACGGCCGATGCTGGATACTTGACTAGAAGATTACATGACGTTTCTCAAGATGTTATTGTTAACATCGAGGATTGTGGTACTCTTAGAGGTATTGAAGTTTCTGCTTTGAAGAAAAATGAGGAAATTGTTGAATCATTAGGTGAAAGAATCTTAGGACGTGTTGCATTGCAAGATGTAATTAATCCTTTAACAAGTGAGATTTTAGTTCATGCTGGTGAGCAAATCACAGAAGCATTAGTGAAAGGTATCGAAGCTTCTCCAGTGGAGAAAGTGGAAGTGCGTTCACCATTAGTTTGTGAGGCTACTAAAGGTATTTGTGCTAAATGTTACGGTAGAAACTTAGCTACTGGTAAAATGACTCAAAGAGGTGAGGCAGTTGGTGTAATTGCAGCACAGTCTATTGGGGAACCAGGTACACAGTTGACTTTACGTACTTTCCACGTTGGAGGGGTTGCAGGAGGTATTTCTGAAGAGTCTAGTATTATCACTCGTTTTGCAGGTAAACTAGAAATCGAAGATTTAAAAACTGTTAAAGGTGAAGATAGCGAAGGTAACGCAGTTGATATTGTAGTTTCTCGTTCAACAGAATTAAAATTAATTGACGAAAAAACAGGTATTTTATTAAGTACCAATAACATTCCTTATGGTTCTAGTATTTTTGTAGGTGACGGTCAGTCTGTTGCTAAAGGAGATGTAATCTGTAAATGGGATCCATATAATGGAGTTATTGTTTCTGAGTTTACTGGTAAAATTGCTTATGAAGATTTAGAGCAAGGACAATCGTTCATGGTTGAAATTGATGAGCAAACTGGTTTCCAAGAAAAAGTAATTTCTGAGTCAAGAAACAAAAAATTAATACCAACTTTATTGGTTTACGGTAAAGAAGGAGAGTTAATCCGTTCTTACAACTTACCGGTTGGAGCTCACTTGATGGTTGAAAACGGGGAGAAAATTAAAGCTGGTAAAGTTTTGGTTAAAATTCCACGTCGTTCATCTAAATCTGGGGATATTACAGGAGGTTTACCAAGAATTACAGAGTTGTTAGAGGCTCGTAATCCTTCAAACCCAGCTGTAGTTTCAGAGATTGATGGTGTTGTTTCTTTTGGAAAAATCAAAAGAGGTAACCGTGAAATCGTTATTGAGTCTAAATTTGGGGATATTAGAAAATACTTGGTTAAATTATCAAGCCAAATTCTAGTTCAGGAAAATGACTTCGTAAGAGCTGGTGTTCCTTTGTCTGATGGTGCAATTACTCCAGATGATATTTTGAGAATTCAAGGACCTGCTGCTGTTCAACAGTATTTGGTAAATGAAATTCAAGAAGTATACCGTCTTCAAGGGGTGAAAATCAACGATAAGCACTTTGAGGTTGTTATACGTCAAATGATGCGTAAAGTTAGAGTTCAAGATCCAGGAGATACTTTATTCTTAGAAGATCAATTGATTCATACTAAAGATTTTATCGTTCAAAATGATAATTTATACGGAATGAAAGTGGTTGAAGATGCTGGAGATTCAAGTATTTTAAAACCAGGTCAAATCATAACGCCACGTCAGTTGCGTGATGAGAATTCATTATTGAAGCGTACAGATAAAAACCTTGTTGTTGCACGTGATGTAATTACAGCAACTGCAACACCTGTATTACAAGGTATTACTAGAGCTTCTCTTCAAACTAAATCATTTATTTCTGCTGCTTCTTTCCAAGAAACAACAAAAGTATTAAACGAAGCTGCTGTTGCAGGTAAAGTTGATTTATTAGAAGGATTGAAAGAAAATGTAATTGTAGGACATAGAATCCCAGCTGGTACAGGTATGAGAGAATATGACAATGCAATTGTAGGATCTAGAGAAGATTATAATGATATGATGGCTAATAAAGAAGAATATATTTATTAATTCTTTTCCTCAATGTTCTCTCTCTGCTTTTGTAGGGAGAGAATTTTGATAAAAATAAATTTTATGAGCAATTCTAAACAACAACAAGAGCAGATTAACATAGAATTAGATGAAAAGGTAGCTGAAGGAATTTATTCCAATTTGGCTATAATTAATCATTCTTCGTCTGAATTTGTATTAGATTTTGTATGTATTATGCCAGGTGTTCCAAAAGCAAAAGTGAAATCAAGAATAGTTTTGACTCCACAACATGCTAAAAGATTACTCAAAGCGTTAGGTGAAAATATTCATCGTTTTGAAGTAACTCATGGTGAAATAAAAGAGGTAGAACAACCTGCAATTCCCATTAATTTTGGTCCTACAGGACAAGCATAATTTAAAATAAAGACTCCAGAAATGGGGTCTTTTTTTATTTAGGGTAAAAATTGCTACCTATATTATTTGTAAAAAAAAAATCATCTTATTTTAATGTTGAATTGTAATTGTAATACAGGTTAATTTTTCTTAACCGATTTTGATTTCGTATTTTTTGCACTTAAACGTTTTTTTTTACACTTCAACGACTATTTTTTTTCTGGCTTATCTATTCAATTAGTTTCGCGTCCTGTTGATGTTCCTTAATTCATCACAGACGAAAAAAATGAATAGAACTTTTAAAATAGTAAAAATGAACAATAATAAAATTCAATTTTGGGTTTTAGTTATGTTCGTATTTTTTGCAAGTTCTAATATTTTTGCTCAAAAGTCAGATTTTGAGATTTCTTCAAATGAAGTTTCAATCAATTCAAATAGTAATATTGATGACACAACTCCAGTAAAAGTTAAAGCATCTACTTCAGAATTGAATTCGAATATGAATTTTATTTTGTGGTTTATGGGAACGAAAGAAGATGTTAATAGTACTCTTTCTAGTGATTCATTCTACTCTAAAAAAAGTATTTTAACTTCCGGTAGAGAGCCAAACCACTTATTGGTGAAAACGCTTTTGAAAAAAGCTGTAAACAGCAAATCTTGTTAGTAGTATTTAAGGTTAAATTTAATTTGTATATATAAAAAACGCCAACTTTATGTTGGCGTTTTTTTGTATTTCTAATTGAAAATTTAATCAAATTCGGAAGTGAAAAATAATTTGACACTGGGGTATTTGCTCTGTGTCATTTGAATGGTAAAGTCAGAATCCGCAAGAAATACTAACTGATTGTATTTGTCTTTTGCGAGGAACTTTTGCTTTATGCGTTTAAATTCTTTAAACTCTTCATTCTTAGCATCGTCTGGTTTTACCCAGCAAGCTTTGTGAACAGGGAAGTTTTCATAAGTACATTTTGCACCATATTCGTGCTCCAATCGGTATTGAATAACTTCATATTGTAATGCTCCTACAGTACCAATTACTTTTCGATTATTCATCTCCAATGTAAATAATTGAGCGACACCTTCGTCCATCAATTGATCAACTCCTTTGTCAAGCTGTTTGGCTTTCATTGGGTCAGCATTATTGATGTATCTAAAGTGCTCTGGAGAGAAACTTGGGATTCCTTTGAAGCTCATAATTTCTCCTTCGGTCAAAGTATCACCAATTTTGAAATTTCCAGTATCATGTAGTCCAACGATATCTCCAGGATATGAAATGTCAACTATTTCTTTTTTCTCAGCAAAGAATGCATTTGGACTTGAGAATTTCAAGTTCTTTTTCTGGCGAACATGGAAATAGGGTTTGTTTCTTTCAAAAGTTCCGGAAACAATCTTTATAAATGCTAATCTGTCTCTGTGTTTAGGATCCATATTAGCATGGATTTTAAATACAAATCCAGACATTTTTTCTTCTTTTGGGTCTACTAGTCTAGTTTCAGAATCTTTTGGTCTTGGTGATGGTGCGATAGCTACAAAACAATCTAATAATTCCCTAACCCCAAAATTATTTAATGCAGAACCAAAAAATACAGGTTGTAATTTTCCGTCCAAATAATCTTGACGATCAAACTTTGGATACACTTCATCTATTAATTCCAGTTCCTCACGCAAACGATCGGCAGGTTTTTGACCAATTATTTTTTCTAATTCAGGACTTTGAACATCTGAAAAAGCAATTGTTTCTTCGATGTTTTTACGACTGTCACCACTAAATAAGTTGATGTTTTGTTCCCAAAGATTGTAAATACCCTGGAAGTCATATCCCATACCGATGGGAAAACTAAGAGGAGTAACTGTTAAGCCAAGTTTTTGTTCCACTTCGTCCATCAAGTCAAATGCGTCTTTTCCTTCACGGTCTAATTTATTGATGAAAACAATGATTGGAATTTTACGCATTCTACATACAGAAACCAATTTTTCGGTTTGCTCTTCTACCCCTTTTGCAACGTCTATTACAACAATTACACTGTCTACAGCTGTTAAGGTTCTAAAAGTATCTTCAGCAAAATCCTTGTGACCTGGTGTGTCAAGAATGTTTATCTTTTTTTCTTTGTAATTAAAGGCCAAAACAGAAGTGGAAACCGAGATTCCTCTCTGACGTTCAATTTCCATGAAATCACTCGTTGCTCCTTTTTTTATCTTATTATTTTTAACCGCACCAGCTTCTTGAATAGCTCCTCCAAAAAGAAGTAATTTTTCAGTCAGTGTTGTTTTTCCGGCATCGGGGTGTGAAATAATCCCAAAAGTGCGTCGTCTTTGTATTTCTTTTAAAAAACTCATATTTTTATATCAATAGTTTGCAAAAGTACTATTTATAAATTCTATATAAAAAAATATAGTTATAATAAAAGAGGTAGTTATATGCTCATTATTGTGATTATTCGAAAAAAAACAAAAAAAGCTACCCTTACTGGATAGCTTTAATTTGTAAATAATCATCTTTATATATTAAGTGACCAAACAGTATAGCTTTTTGGCGGGCATTGTATTTTTACCCATTGGTCTCCCTGAGTTGTTGGGTACCAAGTAGAATTTCCTGTAAAGTCTTTGATTTGTTTTGAACTCCAATTGGTTTGAATCCATCTTTCTAGAGTTGCTGTGGAATTATTAATATAAACGACTAATCCGGGGTTGCCATTATAGCCATTTCTTCTGGCAATGTATTCGTCATTATCAGCGTATAATATTGAAGTATTTCCTGTTGCCTTGTTGTTGTGAATCCAGATAAGATTATTCAATTTTGCTTTGTTAAGCCATTCTTCATAATCTCTATAGAAAATGGTTGGATAGCCTTCGTGTGTAAGAATGTATGCGTAAGCCAATTCTTTTGCCCAAATTTCATCAGTATCGTGATTAGTTACGAAAGTGACTGCTTTATATGGGTTTCTTTTCCACATCATATCGTCTGTCAATAAATTCAGATTATTTCCATCAAATGCATCATTCATTTTATAATAGCAGGCAAAATCAAATACAGAACTGTTTGCATTGTTTGCCCAGTCATTAAGAACATTTACATTAGAATCCCATAATTCACCAACGGAAAATCCACCTACATTTGCATTCCAGTCTCTTACTACCCAAGAGCCAAAACCTTTAACGTAGTCAAATCTCCATCCGTCAAATTTCATTGTGTTTTTGTAATATTTACCTACACCGTCTGTTCTTTTCCAAAGCCAGTCTTGTACGTTTGGAGCTGCATGACATAAATCAGGGAATCCACCAAATGCACCTTCGTCATTGTTTCCAAAGGAGTTTTTATAAAAATCCGCGTATGTTCTTTTGAATTTCCCAGAAGCGATACCTGTAAAATTTGTCCAAGTATTGGTTCCTGTAAATGGATTGCTTTCAGAAGCTCCTCCGCTGTTATGATTGATTACAATGTCGGCATATACTTTTATGTTTTCGGCATGGGCTTTTGTAATTAAATTGACTAATTCAGTTTTTGAACCAAACCGAGTTTCTGTAGAGCCATTTTGATTATAATCTCCAAAATCAAAGTAATCTGTTGGGTCATATCCCATTGAAAAAGCCCCATTTTGCGCTTTTGATGCTGGAGGTAGCCAAATAGAACCGATACCTGCATTCCCCCAAGCGGTTACTTTGGTTCCTACAGTGTTCCACCAATTTCCTCCGGAAGGTACATCCCAGTAAAAGGCTTGCATCATTACTCCTCCTCCTGGATTGTCCACATATTTCCCTGTTAGAGACGTTTTTGTGATTCCTAGGCTGAATGGGCGACCATCATGTGTTGTTACATTTATAACCTTGAAAGGTGTAGTAGCTGAAGTGTTTGAATTACTGATTTCATCTGATGAATTACACGAATAAAGTCCCACCAGTAAAGCGGTTAAGAAATACATTTTAAAAATTGGTTTTTTCATAATTTGGTTAATTTTTGGTTGGTAATTGGTTTTTTTGGGTTTAATAAAAATTTTGTGCTTAATACAAATCTATTTTATTTAAAGTTTTTTTATAATTAACTGTAAATTATTGGATTAACTTTTAAGCGTAGCGAATGTATTTAAAATACAAGAAGATTTGTAAATTTTTTATTTCAAAAGATAACTACAACGATATAGTGTTTATAAATTATTTTAAAACGCTATTAATTAATTGGTTGTGGATTTGTTTTTTAGGGATTCTGATAAAATTAAATGTTTTTTAGAGAATCGGTAAAAACATAAAAAGCGATTTAATTGATTAAAAATATTAATTTGATATTTATAACATTAATTAATAGTATTCTGTTAAAAAAAGAATAAAATGAATGGGATGGGAAAAGTAAGTCAGTATGAAGTTTTATTGAAATTTTTTAAGATTTTGTTCTTTTAAAATAGAATCCAATTTTTGAATTGGAAGCTATGAATATGCATGCGTTAAGGAACTTAATAATTTTTTGTTAATACTACTGAGGAAACTTGTTTAATGCAATCGAATTGTTATTTTTGTTCGGTTTAAATTCGGGAAACTGTAAGTATTTTGCTGAATTAATGTGTTTTAATTCATAGAACTTTAAAGTAAATAAATATGATTTGTTTTAAAGTGTTCTATTTGAGTAGGATGCGTTTTTTTTTGAAACAAATCCTATTTAAAATAATAATAATATAAAATATAAAAAATGCCTTTAAAAATTGTACAAATGAAATCCATAACTAATAAAGTTGTGTTGACTTTTTTTCTTTTGTTTTCTGCTTTAACCTTTGTAAATGCTCAAGAAATTATAAAAGATAGTGTTGCTGCTGTTGCTAAGCCAGTAGTTTCTTCTGGAAAAAAATTAAAGATTGATGGAGTTGTAGGGACTGTTGGAGATTATATTATTCTAGATTCTGATATTGATAAAGGTTTTTTGGAGATTACGGCTTCAGGAGGTTCTGCAAAAGACGTAACCAGATGTCAAATTTTAGGTAAATTATTAGAAGATAAATTATATGCACATCAAGCTGTTCAGGATAGTATAATTGTTAGTGATGCTGAAGTAAAAGGTCAGATGGATGAAAGATTAAGTTATATGATTGAGCAAATCGGATCTATGGATAAGTTAGTTAAATACTATCAAAAGGATTCAGAGGAAGAATTTAGAACTTATTTCTTTGATGTGTTGAAAGAGCAACAATTAACTAAAGAAATGCAGAAGAAAATTGTTGAAAAGGTAGAAATAACACCAGAAGAAGTAAGAGAGTTTTTCAAGAAGATACCCTCTGCAGATTTGCCTGTTTTTGGTGCAGAATTAGAAGTGGCTCAAATTGTTATAAAACCAAAAGTTACTGATGAAGACAAGAAAAAGGTAATTGATAAACTCAATGGTTTTAGAAAAGAATGTCTTGAAGGATCTAGTTTTGCGACCAAAGCGGTATTGTACTCGGAAGATCCTGGATCCAGTAAAAATGGTGGATACTATAAAATGACCCGTAAAACCCCTTTTGTAAAAGAATTCAAAGATGTGGCTTTTAGTCTTGCAGAGGGTGAAATTTCAGAGCCTTTTGAAACTCAGTATGGTTTTCATATTATTTATGTTGAAAAAATTAAGGGTCAAGAAATCGAGTTGAGACACATATTGATATCGCCCGTAGTTTCTCAAGAATCTTTGAAAGAAGCTAAAGAAAAAATTACTTTGATAAGAAAGAAGATTGAGGATAAAGAAATCACTTTTGCGGAAGCGGCAAGAACAATGTCGGATGAAAAAGAGACAAGGGCTAATGGAGGAACTTTGGTGAACCCAAAAACACAAGATACTCGTTTTGAATTAACTAAAATGGATCCTTCTATATATAGTCAAGTTTCTAATTTAAAAGACAACGAAATATCTATGCCGTTTCTAGAAGATGTTCAAGGGAAGAAAGATTATAAAATTATGATTGTAACTAATAGAATAGATTCTCATACTGCTGATTATGCTAAAGATTATATCAAAATTAAAGATTTGGCTTTAAAAGAAAAGCAATTTAAAGCTATTGGAAAATGGTTTGATACAAAAATAAAGGATACATACATTAAAATTGTTGATGAATATAAAGATTGTCCTTTTACTAATAATTGGATGAAAAAATAATTTTCGTTAAATAGATAAAAAGAGTTAGTTTTATGTTTTCATAGTACTAACTCTTTTTAATTTTAAAAAAGATATAAAATGTCGGATGTAACAGCGATACAAAATTTAGTTGAAAAGCGTAACGAATTAAAAAAAGAAATTGCCAAAATCATTGTTGGGCAAGAAGCGGTTGTTGATCAAATTTTGCTTTGTATTTTTTCAGGAGGTCACGCCTTGTTGGTTGGAGTTCCTGGACTGGCCAAAACTTTATTGGTAAATACATTGGCGCAAGCTTTAGGGTTGGATTTTAAAAGAATTCAATTTACTCCAGATTTAATGCCATCAGATATATTAGGGAGTGAAATATTAGATGAAAATAGACAGTTTAAATTTATAAAAGGTCCTATTTTTTCCAATATTATTTTGGCTGATGAAATCAATAGGACTCCACCAAAAACACAAGCGGCTTTATTAGAAGCAATGCAAGAAAGATCAGTTACTATTGCTGGTGCCAATCATAAATTAAGTTTGCCTTATTTTGTATTAGCTACTCAAAATCCAATTGAGCAAGAAGGAACTTATCCTTTGCCTGAGGCGCAATTAGACCGATTTATGTTTGCTATAAAACTGGAATATCCTTCTTTTGAGGAAGAAGTGCAAGTGGTGAAACGTACAACTGCAGACTCAGATACAAAAGTAAATGCATTGTTTACAGCTCAAGAAATTATAGATTTTCAGCATTTGATTCGTCGAATTCCTGTTGCGGATAATGTAGTGGAATATGCGGTAACACTGGTGAGTAAAACGCGTCCTGATAATGCGCTTTCTAATGGATTTGTAAAAAACTATCTGGATTGGGGTGCTGGACCAAGAGCATCTCAGAATTTAATTTTGGCGGCCAAAGCCAATGCTGCTTTTCATGGTAAGTTTTCTCCAGATATTGAAGATGTAAAAGCAGTTGCGACCGGGATATTAAGGCACCGAATCATTAAAAATTACAAAGCCGATGCTGAAGGGATTTCTGAGGAAATGATAATTGATAAGCTGATTTAAAAATAAAAAATAAGAAATTATTGAAAAGTGTCATGTTCTAATGGGAATGTGGCACTTTTTGTTTTAACAATAGTTTTTATTTTTGTTAAAATCCAATTTTAGAATTGCTGAATTTGTAAATTTGATAGGTGAAATATGCGTATTTCTTATTTTAACGCATCGAAATCTTTTATTTTGCAATAATAATTTTTAAAAATGGCACATCCATTAAATTTTTTTTAATTATCAGCTTTAATTCCTAAATTTGCGTACAAAAAAATAAAAATACCTATAAAAGACTTCTGTTATGACTTATAAGGATTACATTCAAGAGATTGAAGAAAGAAAAAACCAAGGGCTTAACCCGAAGCCAATTGATGGTGCTGAATTGCTAAGCGAAATCATTGTACAAATTAAAGATTTGAATAACGAGTACAGAGAGGATTCTCTTAAATTCTTTATTTATAATGTTGTACCAGGAACTACTCCTGCGGCTAATGTAAAAGCTAATTTTTTAAAAGAAATCGTTCTAGGTCAATCAGTAGTTGCCGAAATTACTCCTGCTTTTGCTTTAGAGTTATTAGCACACATGAAAGGTGGAACTTCTATAAAGGTATTACTTGATTTAGCTTTAGGTAATGATGTTTCTATTGCGAAACAAGCTGCTGAAGTTTTGAAAACACAAGTTTATCTTTATGAAGCGGATACAGATCGTTTAGAAGCAGCTTTCAAAAGTGGTAACGAGATAGCTAAGGATATTTTAGAGAGCTATGCTAAGGCTGAGTTCTTTACTAAATTGCCTGAAATAGCAGAAGAAATTAAGGTAGTTACTTTTATTGCAGGTGAAGGAGATATTTCAACTGATTTACTTTCTCCAGGAAACCAAGCGCATTCCCGTTCAGATCGTGAACTTCATGGAAAATGTTTAATTTCTCCTGAAGCACAAGCTGAAATTAAAGCGTTAGCAGATGCGAATCCTGATAAGAGCGTGATGTTAATCGCTGAAAAAGGTACTATGGGCGTGGGTTCTTCAAGAATGTCAGGTGTAAATAACGTGGCACTTTGGAGTGGAAAGCAAGCTAGTCCTTATGTTCCATTTATTAATATTGCTCCAATCGTTGCAGGAACAAACGGTATTTCTCCGATTTTCCTAACAACTGTTGATGTTACTGGTGGTATTGGTCTTGACCTTAAAAACTGGGTAAAAAAATTAGATGAAAATGGTAACGTTGTTCGTAATGAAAGCGGTGATCCTGTTCTGGAAGAAGTTTACTCTGTTGCTACTGGTACTGTTCTTACTATCAATACAAAAACAAAGAAACTTTATAACGGCGATAAAGAATTGATCGATATTTCTAAGGCATTTACTCCTCAGAAAATTGAATTTATAAAAGCAGGTGGATCTTACGCTATTGTTTTTGGAAAAAAATTGCAAACATTTGCATCAAAGACTTTAGGTATTCCTATTGTACCAGTTTATGCTCCGTCAAAAGAGGTTTCTATTGAAGGACAAGGTCTTACTGCTGTAGAAAAGATATTTAATAAAAATGCGGTTGGAACAACTCCAGGTAAAATTTTACACGCTGGTTCTGATGTTCGTGTTACCGTAAATATTGTTGGTTCACAAGATACAACTGGTTTGATGACTTCTCAGGAGTTAGAGTCTATGGCTGCTACTGTGATTTCACCAATCGTTGACGGTGCTTATCAATCGGGTTGTCACACAGCTTCAGTTTGGGATAATAAATCTAAGGCAAATATTCCTAGATTGATGAAATTTATGAACGATTTCGGATTGATCACTGCTCGTGACCCGAAAGGCGTTTATCACTCAATGACTGATGTAATTCACAAAGTACTTAATGATATTACTGTAAATGAGTGGGCTATCATCATCGGTGGTGACTCTCATACAAGAATGTCTAAAGGTGTTGCTTTTGGTGCAGACTCAGGAACTGTTGCACTTGCATTGGCTACTGGTGAAGCTTCAATGCCAATTCCAGAATCAGTAAAGGTAACTTTCAAAGGAGATATGAAAGGGTATATGGATTTCCGTGATGTGGTTCATGCTACACAAGCTCAAATGCTTAAAACATTTGGTGGAGAGAATGTATTCCAAGGAAGAATTATTGAGGTTCACTTAGGGACTCTTAATGCGGATCAAGCGTTTACGTTTACGGACTGGACAGCAGAAATGAAAGCAAAGGCTTCTATCTGTATTTCTGAAGATTATACTTTGATTGAATCTCTAGAGATGGCAAAGGGTAGAATTCAGATTATGATTGACAAGGGAATGGATAACAAAAATGAAGTTCTTAAAGGATTGATCGCTATAGCTGATAAGAGAATCGCTGAGATTATATCAGGTGAAAAACCAGCTTTAAGACCAGATGCAAATGCTAAGTATTATGCTGAAGTTGTTGTAGATCTTGACGTGATTGCTGAGCCAATGATTGCAGATCCAGATGTTAATAATGCTGATGTATCTAAAAGATATACTCACGATACCATCAGACCTTTATCTTTCTACGGAGGGGTTAAAAAAGTAGATCTTGGATTTATCGGTTCTTGTATGGTTCACAAGGGAGATATGAAAATCCTAGCTCACATGCTTAAAAATATTGATGAGCAGGAAGGTAAAGTAGAGTTCAAAGCACCGCTAGTTGTAGCTCCTCCTACTTATAATATTGTTGATGAATTAAAAGCAGAAGGTGACTGGGAAATTTTACAAAAATATTCTGGTTTCGAATTTGACGATAATGTTCCTAAAGCTGCGGCACGTACATCATACGAAAACATGTTGTATTTAGAGCGTCCAGGTTGCAACCTTTGTATGGGTAACCAAGAAAAAGCTGCCAAAGGAGATACTGTAATGGCAACATCTACTCGTCTTTTCCAAGGAAGAGTTGTTGAGGATACTGAGGGTAAAAAAGGAGAATCATTACTTTCTTCTACACCAGTTGTGGTATTATCTACAATCCTTGGTAGAACTCCAACTATTGAAGAATATAAAACTGCTGTAGAAGGGATCAACCTAACTAAGTTTGCACCTTCACATAAGTTATTAGTTAAATAATTCACATAATTAGTTAATTATAGTTTAAAAGCCTGAGTCTTATGATTCAGGCTTTTTTTATGACTATCCGCGATTCACAGCATTAAATTTCGAACTCATGATACAAGAAATGGCGCTAACTACTGATAGTCACAGGGCAAACGCATGAGTTGTTTTTACCGCAGATTCGCAGATTTTAATTGAAATTTCTATACCGAATTAACCGCTTTCAGCGGAATTAGCGCAAATTGATTTCTTTAAAATCAAAAAAAATCAGCTTTCCAATAAATTAATCAGCGAATCTGCGGCCATTATTTAGACTCATGAGTTTGCCCTGCGGACAGTCATATTTTTTTATAACTACTTAATTTTTTTCGTAACTTGTAATGTTTAAATTATTAATAACAAAAACAATTATATACTATGGCTTTTGATATTGAAATGATTAAAAAAGTGTACAGCAACATGACAGCTCGTGTTGATGCAGCACGTGAGATAGTTGGTCGCCCGCTTACTTTAACGGAGAAGATTTTGTACAGTCACCTTTGGGATGGAGCTGCTAAACAAGCTTACGGAAGAGGAGTTGATTATGTTGATTTTGCTCCAGACAGAGTTGCTTGCCAAGATGCAACGGCTCAAATGGCATTGCTGCAATTTATGCATGCAGGAAAGAAAACAGTTGCAGTACCAACTACGGTTCACTGTGATCACTTGATTTTAGCTAAAAACGGTGCTAAATCTGATTTAGCGGTAGCAAATACTCAATCTAAAGAAGTTTTTGATTTTCTATCATCAGTTTCTAATAAATATGGAATTGGTTTCTGGAAACCGGGATCTGGAATTATTCATCAAATTGTTTTAGAAAACTACGCTTTCCCTGGTGGAATGATGATTGGTACCGATTCACATACTGTAAATGCAGGCGGATTGGGAATGTTAGCAATTGGAGTTGGTGGTGCAGATGCTGTGGACGTAATGTCCGGAATGTCTTGGGAATTGAAATTTCCTAAATTAATAGGAGTAAAACTAACCGGAAAATTATCGGGTTGGACAGCTCCAAAAGATGTTATCCTGAAAGTAGCCGATATCCTTACCGTAAAAGGTGGAACTGGAGCTATTGTAGAATATTTTGGGGAAGGTGCTACTTCAATGTCTTGTACCGGAAAAGGAACTATCTGTAATATGGGTGCCGAAATTGGTGCCACAACATCTACATTTGGTTATGATGATTCCATGCGCAGGTATTTAAC
Organism: Flavobacterium sp. P1_E4; assembly: GCF_056405915.1. Lineage (NCBI taxonomy): Bacteria > Pseudomonadati > Bacteroidota > Flavobacteriia > Flavobacteriales > Flavobacteriaceae > Flavobacterium > Flavobacterium sp. P1_E4. Next base: position 40,697 of record NZ_JBFUBE010000004.1, on the reverse strand, counting down.
GGCTACAGATCGTCAGGATGTTGTTGATGCTGCCGATAAAGTAGCTTCTTACTTGACTGCAGATCCAGAAGTATATGCTAATCCTGAAAAATATTTTGACCAACTTATCGAAATCAATTTATCAGAATTAGAGCCGCATATTAATGGCCCTTTCACGCCAGACCGCGGAACTCCAGTTTCAAAAATGAAAGCAGAAGCTGCTGCAAACGGGTGGCCAATAAAAATTGAGTGGGGATTAATCGGTTCTTGTACCAACTCTTCTTATGAAGATATGGCTCGTGCCGCTTCAATCGTAAATCAGGCTGTTGAGCACGGAATCACTCCAAAAGCGGAGTTCGGAATCAATCCAGGATCGGAACAAATTCGTTACACTATCGAGAGAGATGGTATCATTGCCACTTTCGAAAAAATGGGAACCAAAGTATTTACAAATGCCTGTGGACCATGTATCGGACAATGGGATAGAGCAGGAGCAGATAAAGAAGAGAAAAACACTATTGTGCATTCATTCAACCGTAATTTCTCCAAAAGAGCAGACGGTAACCCAAATACGCACGCTTTTGTAACTTCGCCAGAAATGGTGGCTGCATTGGCTATTTCAGGAAGATTGGATTTCAATCCATTGACAGATACTTTAATGAATGACAATGGCGAAGCTGTAAAATTAACCGCTCCGTTTGGTGACGAATTACCAAAAAGAGGTTTTGATGTTGAAGATGCAGGTTTTCAAGCACCGGCCGAAGACGGATCAAGCGTTAAGATTGTAGTAAGCGAAACTTCAGATCGTTTACAGTTATTGGCTCCATTTGATCCATGGGACGGTAAAAACATTACAGGTGCTAAATTACTAATCAAAGCTTTCGGAAAATGTACAACAGACCACATCTCTATGGCAGGACCATGGTTGCGTTTCCGTGGACATTTAGATAATATTTCAAATAATATGCTGATTGGTGCTGTCAATGCATTCAACCAAACTGCAAATTCGGTTAAAAACCAATTGACAGGTGCTTATGAGGCAGTTCCTGCTGTGGCGCGTGCCTACAAAGCAGCTGGAATACCTTCTATTGTTGTGGGAGATCACAACTATGGTGAAGGATCTTCTCGCGAGCATGCCGCTATGGAGCCTCGTTTCTTGGGTGTAAAAGCAGTATTGGTTAAATCATTTGCCCGTATCCACGAAACGAACCTTAAAAAACAGGGATTGTTAGGATTGACATTTGCCAACGAAGCTGATTATGACAAAATCCAAGAAGATGACACGATCAACTTCACTGATTTGGTTGATTTCGCTCCAGGAAAACCATTAAGTATAGAATTCGTTCACGCTGATGGAAGCAAAGATATCATCTTGGCCAACCATACTTATAATGCAAGTCAAATAGGTTGGTTTGTTGCAGGTTCTGCATTGAACCTAATTGCGGCTGAAGCTAATTCATAAGCTTTTAAAAATTTATATAAAAAAACTCTCAAGGCAACTTGGGAGTTTTTTGTTTAGTCACCGTAAATGTAATAAGGAGCTAATCCTGCTGTCATTTCAAGCTTGTTCGTATCCTTGTTTTTTTCTAAGATATAAAAGGAGCTTCCTCTGGTCGCTCTTTTATGTCAAGAAAAAATTCAAGGCTGCTTCACAAGGCTTTCCATTCCCATCAGGGCTAGGGCATTCGTTTTCATAATGATATTTTTGTTTTGTTTGGCTTACGTCAGTCTGTGGAAAACCTAAAAAGAGGCATCGATAGGCACTTATAGCGGATTTGCAATCCGTGCCGACAACGTATATCAAAATAAATGTGAATTGTATTTATATATGATTTTTATTGTGGCTTATTGTGGCGGGCACGGATTGCAAATCCGCGCTATCGGGTTTGCCTAAACTTCACAAATACAAGACCATTTTTCCATTAAGACGATTGCCCGAATCTATTGTAGCAAGTGTTGGCTGCTGGCTTTTTCATCTTCTTTTCCTTTTTTTTCTTGACCAATTGCTACTATTGATGTTTCATAAACAGATCCTATTTCACAAATAAGTTTACCAAGCACCTCAAAATACTCAATATGCTTCATTACAGTTTTTGTATCTGGCCATTGGAAACTTCCTGATGGGTGTGCAACTTTATTTCGAATGTCCATAAAATCATTTAAAAATTTGGTTGCATCTTTTTGTGTTTTAGCAGCATCAGCTGTTTCAAAATAAGTTTGAAGTTTTGCTTGTTGTCCTAATTTTACCCAAATTTCTTTAGCACCAATTCTATTAAATAAATCTGTAAGTATTTGAGGGCGCATATTCTCGCTAGTAATCGACAGACATTTTGTGTTAATGTCAGTAATCTCTATCCCATTTACATTGTTTGAAAGATTAGTAATAAAAGTTTTTACACCATTATCACTGTGTCCGTATTTTGCGGGGGATTTAATAACTTCAGATGTTAACGAAATTAGATTTTCTTTAAATTCTTTTGGTAAATAATCAAATTTTTTAGATTTCAAAGCTATTGACATTGATAATTCTTCAAACAAAGTTTTAATGAAATATTCAAATCTACCTCCTAAATAAAGAACAATGGTTCCTGGAATAAAAACCATTCCAAAATTTGCGTCTCGAGAATTTAAATGAACACTTTCGGCTAATTGTAAATACTTGTTTTCAGGTATTTCAATTTTTGGTTCATTATTTTGTGCTGAAAAACTTTTAATACTATCAGCTAAGTTAAGTACTGCCTTAAGATGGTCGATATCTTTGCAAAAGTCTTGATATATATGTTCCATTTTAAGTCTTATTTCATTAAAATTCTTTTCGCCTCATCAATTCTAAGTCTAATGGCTTCAATTGAATTTCCTTTTCCTAGAAGTATGTCATAAGTCTCTGGAATAGATAAACTTTCTATGAGTTTGCTGTTAATATTTTCTTTAGTGTCAATTTGTTCTTTAGTAAGTAAACTATAAGCAACCATAAGTGCGTCATACAAGGCTCTACTTGGTTTATTTATATTTGGCAAAACGAATGGTCTTGAATCAAAAAGTAAAAATAGGTCGGAAAGCGTATTATTAAATAATTCTTTGCTTTTTTCTACAGCATCTTTGCTATCGTCTTTATGTTTTTTCATAGATTTATCAAGCAATGATTTGAGGCTTCCTTTTAATTTTTCAACAATAGTTTCTCGAATAGCAAAAAACCTAAGAACTAGTTCACAGTCAGCCATTGTTTTGTATAAAGCATTATTTATCAAAGCTTTTGGTGGATCGATTTCCTCATTACTTGTTTTTTGAGGAATATTCCAAATTGATGTAAATAAATCTGTTCTGGAAATTAAAAATAACATATTATTGAAATGGCCGTCATATAATGCATTTCGGAGTTCTTGTGGATTCAATTGAACCCCACCAGTATTTAGCCTATTAAACAAAACCATTCTAACATCAATTTCTGAATCTTCTGGCCTTGTAGTTTCTGCTAATAAAACAGTTGCAGAAATTGTTCTTCTTAATAAGCCTCTTTGAATTATTATAGGAAGTTCTTTAAATCTTTTTCCATTTAGTTCTTTCCAAAAAGTAAGATTTCTCAAAGGGAATAGATTGTCAAGATAATCCTTTAATGCTTCTAATCTTTGTCGCCCATCAACTACTTCATACTGACCATATTCGATTTCAAATAAAAATATTGGTGGAACTGGTATATTTAATAAAAGCGATTCAATAAGTAAAGAACGTTTTTTAATATCCCAACGACTACGTCTTTGATATTGAGGTTCTAAATCGATAGAACTTCCTAAAGATGATTTTAAGTAGTCAATTGAATAATCAAGATTTGTCCTTACAATTCTTAATTGTGTATTTGTATATTTAGAAGAAATATCTTCCTCCTTTGGTTGTTGTATAAGAACCGATTCTAATTGTTCATCTAACTCATCAGTTTCTTCTTCACTAAACCACTCTTCAATTTCTTTTTCGTCAATTTCGTTATTGTCGTCCATATTCAATATTTATTTCAATTTATTTTAAATTCTATTATGGTAAGCTTACAGCCAACGTTCTCGCGCTACAAGCAGTTTGGGATTAAATCAGCGTTATCTTTCGGATTTGCCAAATCTTCCAAATACAAACCAATTTTTCCATTAAGCCAAATCCCCAAATTGCTTGTAGCGTGTGTTGGGAGAGGTTTGTTTTTATTTAATCAGTTTACTTTTTAGGTTTATACTTTTCAAGCTTCAATTCTCAAGTTTGTTTCGGCTGTTGTGCGATATTTTTTTTAATTTCCATTAAAATCAATTTTCCAATCTCGATCTTCTAATTCTTGAAAAGAGTATTTTTTGACTATAGTACTTTTTGATGATTCATTTTTTAAATCACTTACAGAGTCATAAAAAATTAGTATTATATTCTTTTCATTAGGTTCTTTTTCAAGTGGAAGTGATTCTCCACCTGTAAACATTATTCTAGTATTTCCATTAGCTTTTAGTCTATAGAATTCTTCATTCATCGTTTCCATACAGCTTACAATATATCTTTCATTATCTTCTATTCCATAGACTATTAAAAATCTATCCTTATCTGTTTTGTTTGTTACATCTAAATAATTATAATCATATTTACAACAACTGATTAATATTAATGGAATTAATAAAACTAAATGTTTTATATAGATTATTTTTTTCATTATAGTGAATATTTACAAATCGAATTATTTTTTGGTTTTACGCTTTTTCGGTCAAATCTCTCCCAACTAGTATATATGTGTGACACTGTCACACATATTCACCTAAAAGTGAGTGTATAAATGTGATATAATACACACTTTTTATAAAACCAAATATAGTTGATTTTCTCACAATTCCAATTCGTTTTATTTTTTAATCAACTCCCTCATAGTCTCCATCTGGATTTCCATTTTTTGTATGATTGCCTCTTTCTCAGCCAGTTCTTCTTTTAGGGCTTTTTCACGAATGGTTTCAAAACGATAAGGAAGGTATTCGCCCAACTGAGCGATAAAATTGTGTTTCAAAGCCAAGCTTAGTTTCCATAAAACAGCAAACTGCAGCGTATCTCTTTTGCAATAGGCTGTCAGTCCTTTGGGGCGTATGTTCAGTGCTCTGGCTACATCTGCTTTGGTTACAAGTTGCTGTGAAATGTGGTAATTAATAAAATTCCCCACCTGCGGGTACTGATCGCCCCTGTCGAGGCTGTGTTTTTTATTGTTGTCTGTCATAATAGTCTTTTTTTAAATAGTTTATACCCAATAAAAGTGATCAAACCACCCCATTATGCACCCCTATACTACCTAAAAACAGTACCAATACTGCTATTTAAAGGGTGTATGGGTACTATAAAGTAGGGGTGTTGCTCCATTAAAAGAGGGGCTATACTCCCTAAAGGAGGGAGGTTTGACCCTTATTTGTAGGGGGTTAAGGGTGTTTTTATGGGTGTACTAGTAACCAAAAGCACCCCTATTAGTACTAGAAAACAAGCCGTATAGGTCGTTTTTTGATTCACTATTTCGGTAAAAAAAGCCCCATAGCATAATGGGGCCAGTTTAGCATTGCAACGGTTGTTATTGCACGGGTACAGGAGGTGCTGTATTAGTTCCTGTACTGCTATTGCTTGGGAAACGTTTTTTGAGTTGATCGACTATGCTGTCGGCGCCCTGAACTCCGGCATCGGCTGCCGACCCAAAGGATTTGTACAGCGCCAGCGCCACACTGTAGGCCTCGCTTCCTGTGAGCATTTTGGTGTCTTCAATGCGCTCACAAAGCTGGTTTGCCAATCCCGAGATTTCATCCAGTTGCGTAAAAAGTGTTAAATCGCTTTGCATAGTCGCCACCGAAAGATAGGAAGGAACAAGCGTTGGATTGTTTACCGCCGCATTAATGGCGTCTTCGGTAAACGCCTTGTTGCTGACATCAATAGTGATTAATGATTTTCTCTCATCGGCAGTTAAACCCACCAAAAAAGGAAGATTGGTTAGAATAGTTTGGAAAGCGGCTTTGACTGCCGTTACCTGTACTGCCGTAGCAGTAGCGTTTACGCGATTGTTAAGCAAATTTGACATAAATAGTTTTTTATTGGTTATTGTAATAATAGATTACAAAATCAAAACTAAACTATTCTTACTTTTTTACATAGTGTTTTTCTTTCATTATTTGTGTATTTTGTTAAATATATAGGTAAAGTACTATTTTGGTAGTTTTGAATAGTAAGTTTTTTATTGCGGAAGTGGTTTATGGAGGTGGTGCGAGAAATACCGAGAAATATAAAAAATTAATCGCAAAGGATTACCATAGAAAATTTCCGCAATATTGTCATCCCGAGGAACGAGGGATCTCCATAAGTGGCTCGACAAGCCTATTATAATTGCATTTTTTTTAATTAGGATTGCTTTACTAGTTGGAATAACCAAGATCGTGGAAGTGGATTGCGGAGATCTCTCCTCTGTCGAGATGACAATATTGGGGAACAGAATTTTAAAAGCTTATGCCTCGGAATGGTTGAAATTAAATGATGAAATCGTATCTTTAATGAAATAAAAATTATTAAATCAGACTGTAATGGAAGTAAGAATACAAACGCGCAACGAAGAATTAGCCAATGGAATTTCACATGCTCTTGGTGTGCTTTTTTGTTTAATCGGAATGCCGTTCCTTCTTATGAAATCAAGCGGACAGCACAATTTAATAACTGAATCATCCGTTATTATATTTGGAATAGGGATGCTGTTGGTTTATTCATTTTCATCTTTGTATCATTTGGCACAAAAAGAGAAAACGAAACAGTTGCTTAAAATTGCAGATCACATCAGTATTTACTATCTAATTGCCGGAACCTACTCACCATTGATGGTTATTTATTTGAATAAAGAAACTGCTTTGATTTTTTTGGGAATAATGTGGTCAATAGTTTTGTTGGGGACTTTTTTTAAGGTTTTTTATGTCGATCGTTTTAAGTTTCTTTCTGTTTTGTTCTATTTATTGATGGGCTGGATGATCGTTTTTGTGATAAAGCCTTTGTGGGGAGTTATTCCTTTGTCGATTTTTTTGTGGATACTTGCTGGGGGATTGAGTTATACTGTAGGCGTTTATTTTTATGTAAAAGGACATAAAAATTACTTTCATACTGTTTGGCATTTTTTTGTGCTTTTTGGGACGATATTCCATTTTATAGCCATTTTTAAAAGTTTGTAAGAGGTTGAGATATTAGAAAAAAATAACATTAGCGCTTGAAAAGTAGATGATTATAACTTTTTTGTAAATTTTAGTAATCCTTTAACTGTTGAATCTACTTAAAAACTTATATTTGTAAATCTTCAAAAAAAATGATTTTTGAGGCATAAAATACAGCAAAATTCAATAATTCACCTCAAAAATGGCTGTATTGTTAAAAATGAGGAAAAAATAATAAAGGATGAAGTATTTTAGATTAATTGTTATAGCACTTTTTTTATGCAGTATTAATGTTTTTTCGCAAGATAATAACATCAAGCACACCATAGTAAAAGGCGAAACAATTTCTAGTATTGCCCAAAAATATAATGTTTCTATTACTTCTATTTACAAGCTAAATCCTAAAGCTAAAAAAACCTTACAACTTAATCAGGTTTTATTAATTCCAAATTCTGAATCTAAAAAAACGAATGATTTAGTAGTTATTGATTCTGAAAAAGCAACAGAAATTAATCATCAAGTATTACCGAAAGAAACACTGTACGGTATTACCAAACAATTCAAAACTACTACAGAACTACTTTATAAAGCGAATCCTCAATTAGAAGCAGAAGGTTTAAAAGTAGGTCAGACGATTGTCATTCCATCGAGTTTGACAAAAAAAGAAATAGCAAGTTTATCAAATTCAAAAACGCAAGAGATAGTTGAGGAGGTAGAATCAACAAGTCCTTTAACGCATCAAGTGAAGCCCAAAGAATCTTTATATGTTATTGCAAAGATGTATGGTGTTTCGTTAAAAGAATTACAAAATGCCAATCCAAAAATTGGAAAAAAAGGATTGAGCATAGGACAGGCAATCGTAATTCCAAGTAACGGTAAGATGCCCGAAAATGAAGTTGTCGTTGAAGAGAAAAAAATAGAAGTAAAAGAAGTTCCAGTTGCAGAAAGTAAAGTGTCTGTTCCTGCTGAAAACGTAACTAAAGAGAAAGAAGTAAAAACAGATTCTCAAATTCAGACATCAGAAATTTTTCATGAGGTTTTGCCAAAAGAAACTAAATATGGAATAGCCAAGAAATACGGAATTACTGTAGCTGATTTAGAAAAGCAAAACCCGGCTATTCAACAAAAATTATTAGTTGGTTCAAAGTTGAGTATTCAAGTTCCTAACGATAAAATTGAAAAAATCAATAAAAAGGAAGTTGTCGTATCACAAACGGAAACAACAATTAAGGATACAATAAATGCAACAGTAAATATTCCGAATGCAGATTTGATAGATCAAATTATACAGTTAGCATCAGATAAAATTGGGACTAGATATAGAAGTGGTGGAACAACAGCTGCTGGATTCGATTGTTCTGGTTTTATGTATTCGACTTTTGGCGCTTTTGATATCAAATTACCTAGATCCTCAATTGAGCAATCCTCAATTGGTGAAAAAATTAATGATGAAAATGCTCAGAAAGGAGATTTGATTTTCTTTAAAACCAATGGAAGAAGTCATATCAATCACGTGGGGATGGTTATTGAAGTGGCTGAAGATGAAATTAAATTCATCCATTCTTCGACACATTCGGGAGTGATTATTTCCTCTACAAAGGAGCCTTATTACCAACGTAATTTTGCACAAGTAAATCGAGTTATTAAATAATATCTTTTTTGAATACAAAAAAAACTCCTAAGTAAAATTAGGAGTTTTGTGTTTTTTGATAATAAATTTCTAAGCATCAAGACTTTGACTTACTTACTGTCTTTTTTGCTTTCTGCCGTAATATATCCGTATAATCCATGCTCTTCGCCATCCGGTCCAGCTGTGAAATAAAGTCTGTTGAGATAGTCTTTATAAGCAGCATTTTCTTGAGGTGGATAGGAAATTTGCCATAATCCTTCAATTTCCAAAGGAGAGCCATTGCTTTGGAGTTGACCAAGAAACTTTCCATTACCGGCATAGGCATTGATGCGGCCGTCTCCAAAGTTCCCAATTAGGATTGTTTCTTGTGCAGGTGGCGTAACTGGTGCCAATTCAAATTCGGAAATATATTTCATTTGTTCAATTCCCCAAGGAGAATTAAGGGCTCCTTCCGAAGCAAATCGTTGTTTAAGTTGACCGCTTAAATTGAAGACATTTACATAACCATGACCTGGACCGGCTTCATCATCTTCATTGTCCGGTGCTAGTTGTTTGGCATAGGTTACAAATAGTCGGTTTCCGATTCTTTTGATGTTAAATGGTGCATAGCCCATTGGGATTTCGGGATCTGTAAACATATTGTTTCCCACGAAATTAAAATTTTGGTCAAACATATCCACTTTTCCATTGTGGAAATCAGTGGCGTATAGAAACCATTTTCCATCGTTGTTTACCAGTTCAAGGCCTTTATATACGGCTCCTTCAGCGGATCTGTCGGCAACTGTTGTGGTTGCTGGATCACCTGCGCCCCATGCGGCTACAGTTCCATTTTCCGTAACAAAAATAAAACGGCTAACTTTTCCTGACCCAGAAATAACAAATGAGGTGGTTGAATTGAAAACTTGACCAGTGGGATTGCCTAATCCGGTTCCAAACGTTACAGGAACTGGAGCACGAAGAATGGCTCCGTTTTGATTATAAATAGTTGAAACACCAGTTTCTGTAGCCGAAATCCATACAGGTGCTCCTGAACTGAATGCAAATCCCCAGGCATTGACGAGATTTGGGTCAAGGACTTTAGCCTTGTATTCTGCTACATCTGATACTAGATTTACTTGGGTAAAATTGGTGCTGGTTTTGAATTTTTTCCCCGTAACATTTGTGCTCATTTCGGAATCCGTATTGGACTCATAATTCTCGCATCCTGAAAATGCTAGAAACAAAAAAAATGTAATCAAGGTAGCGTAAATTCGGTTTTTGGAATTTATACCTACTTTGATATTGCTTTTGGATGTTTTGTTTTCCATGTCATTATTTTTTAGATGTTTATAAATGGTTTTTGATACTCATCCTATTAATGAAAGATTTTTATTTTGGAGTATACCTTTTATAAAGCATTAGTGCATGGAATCGAATTATATTTCATTACAAGGAGTATGATTTTTCTCTTTTATCAATCTGTTACTTAAGGAATGATTAAAGAACTGTAATAATTAGGATGTGATTTTCTTTTGTTTTTACCAAGCTTGATTTGGGGTTTTTTCAAGCATTTCTTTTTTTTGTCTTCTGTAATTTTCAGGACATCATTTAGTAAGATGTCAAATTTCAAGTTGAGATTTTTGGGCTCAGAACAATTTTTATTTTGGTTTGTTGTGAATTTTTCAACATATAAATGTACAAAATAATTTTAATTATTAAATATTAATCACCTTGTTTTTAAGTGATTACAGTCTATTTGTTATTGTTTTTAAATTTTGTATTTTCTTATGTCAGAATTGTTTTATTTGAGAAATATTTCGTTTTTCAAGAGGGGTGTTATTGTCTTTTAGGTGTCATCTTTTTTCTTAAGATTAGTCAATTTATAAAAAAAGTATATCTTTAGCCAACCAAAAAATTAAACCAATAAAAATGGAAGAAAACAAACCAGGAGAATTTAAAAGAGAGCTCGGATTACTAGACGGAACAATGCTTGTTGTGGGGTCGATGATAGGATCGGGGATATTTATTGTAAGCGCCGATATTGCCCGACAAGTTGGGTCAGCGGGTTGGTTAATGTTAATATGGCTTATTTCGGGCTTAATTACAATGGTAGCAGCCGTGAGTTATGGGGAATTGAGTGCTATGTTTCCTAATGCCGGAGGACAATATGTTTATCTTAAAGAAGCTTATAATAAGCTAATTGCCTTCTTATATGGCTGGAGTTTCTTTGCTGTAATACAAACTGGGACTATTGCTGCTGTTGGTGTAGGATTCTCCAAATTTGCAGCGTATTTATATCCGCCTTTGAGTGATGAAAATGTTTTGTATGAATTGGGGGCTTTTAAATTGAATGCAGCTCAAATCGTTTCTATAATCACGATTGTTTTATTGACTTATATTAATAGCCGTGGTGTGAAGAATAGTAAAATTCTTCAAACTGTTTTGACTATAATTAAAATTTTATCACTGTTTGGATTGATTGTTTTTGGATTTGTATTGGCTGCCAAAGCAGATATTTGGAATGCCAACTGGTCTAATGCCTGGAGTTCAAGAGCTTTTGATACTGAAAACGGTTCTTGGATGCCTATTGGTGGGACTGCTTTGTTGACAGGGATTTCAGCAGCAATGGTAGGGTCTTTGTTCTCAAGTGACGCTTGGGTTGGGGTTACTTTTATAGCTGGAGAAATCAAAAATCCAAAACGCAATGTAGGATTGAGTTTGTTTTTAGGAACATTTATTGTAACGATTATCTATTCATTGACCAACTTGATGTATCTAGCAGTTGTTCCTTTTCAGGAAATTGCAACAGCAAAGTCTGATCGTGTTGCAGTGGTTGCTTCCCAATATACTTTTGGTGACATGGGAACAATTATCATTGCCTTGATGATTATGATTTCGACTTTTGCCTGTAACAATGGATTGATTATGGCGGGTGCGAGAGTGTATTACACAATGGCAAAAGATGGTTTGTTTTTGAAAAAAGCAGGAGAGATAAATAAAGCAGGTGTGCCAGAATGGGCTTTGTGGGTTCAGTGTATTTGGGCATCTGCATTGTGTTTGACTGGGAAGTATGGTGATTTGTTGGACTTTGTAATCATCATCGTTTTGATTTTTTACATACTTACCATTTATGGAATTTTTATTCTTAGAAAGAAAATGCCAGATGTGGAAAGACCATACAAAGCTTTTGGGTATCCATTTCTTCCTTTGTTATATATTATTGTGGCGATTTCAATTTGTATTGGATTATTGCTGACTAAGTTCTCTACTTGTGGATGGGGTGTTTTGATTATGCTAACTGGTATTCCAGTTTATTATTTGACCAAGCCGAAGGAGTAAAAACTAATGTGATTTTATTATAAAAAAGAAATCCGCTTCAATTCATGAAGCGGATTTTTTTTTTGAGAATGATTTTATTTGATACTAATATGTCTTGTCTACAATTGTGTTCTTGATTAAAACAGAAAACCCGTTTTGATAACAAAACGGGTTTTTCTAGTGTAGTAAGCACTTATTTAATATTAGCAAACAGCGTTTTCTAATACTAACTCTTCATTAAAAGGAAGGTTCCAAGCTTCGGCTACTCCTTTGTAAAGGATTTTTCCGTTAGCGATGTTTAATCCTTTTTTTAATTCTTCGTTATCAGCACAAGCTTTTTGCCATCCTTTGTTTGCCAATTGTACAGCGTAAGGTAATGTAGCATTTGTAAGCGCCAAAGTTGAAGTATAAGGAACTGCACCTGGCATATTAGCCACACAGTAATGTACGATGTCGTCAATGATGAAAGTTGGATCTTCGTGAGTTGTAGGCGTACAAGTTTCGATGCAACCTCCTTGGTCAACTGCAACGTCAACAAGAACTGTTCCTGGACGCATTAATTTTAGCATATCACGAGTAATTAAGTGAGGTGCTTTTGCTCCTGGGATTAATACAGCACCAATAATTAAATCAGTATCTAAAATTGCTTTTCTGATATTGTAGTTGTTTGACATTTGAGTCATAACATTGGCAGGCATAATGTCGTCTAATTGACGTAAACGAGGCAAGCTCACATCCATGATAGTTACTTGAGCTCCTAAACCAGCAGCCATTTTTGCAGCTTGAGTTCCCACGATTCCACCACCAAGTACTAATACTTTAGCAGGAGGAACACCTGGAACACCACCTAGAAGAATTCCTCTTCCTTTTAATGGTTTTTCTAAGTATTTTGCACCTTCTTGAATAGACATACGACCTGCTACTTCAGACATTGGAACTAATAATGGTAAGCTACGGTCTGTTTTTTCAACAGTTTCGTATGCCAAGCAGATAGCTTGACGCTCAATCATTGCATGAGTTAATGGCTCAGATGATGCAAAGTGAAAGTATGTGAAAAGTAATTGATCTTTTTTAATAAGTGGGTATTCTGAAGCGATTGGCTCTTTTACTTTGATAATCATTTCGGCAATACCGTATACCTCTTCAATAGTAGGTAAGATTACAGCTCCGGCTGCAGCATATTCTTCATCAGCAAAACCGCTTCCTTCACCTGCAGTTGCTTGAACATAAACACTATGACCGTTATTTTTCATCTCAGCAACACCTGCTGGAGTTAGAGCAACACGATTTTCGTTATTCTTAATTTCTTTTGGTACACCGATTATCATAACTGTTGTATTTAGTGATTGATTTAAAATTCAATTACAAATTTAGCAGATAAAGAAAATTTTTGTTCATTGTAAATGTAAATAGGAAAATATTATTTTTATTTAGTAATTTAGCATGAAATATTTCTTTTTTTGATGCTTTTTTTATTTCGAAAAAGAAAATTAATCGGATTATTTTGTTATAAATTAATTTTCTTAAACCTCTTTTTGTTATGATTTTAGATGAAAACGACAGAAAAATATTGCGCCTCCTGCAGGAAGATGCCCATTTGACATTAAAAGACATTTCAAATCGTATAAATCTCTCGCTGACTCCGGTTCATGATCGAGTGAAACGTCTTGAAAAAGAGGGTATTATAGAGCGATATGTTTCTATTTTGAACAAGAAAAAACTAGGTAAAAACCTGACTGTTTACTGTCAAGTGACCTTAGTGAAACAAACTTTTGATATTTCGGATAGTTTTAATCAAGCGATATTGAATTTGCCTGAAGTGGTGGAGTGTAATTTTGTTTCGGGAAGTTTTGATTATATGCTCAAAATTGTATTGCCCGATATGGAAAGTTACCATCATTTTCATCAAATGAAATTGTCTATTTTACCTGAGGTATCTTTGATAAATAGTTTTTTTATTATTTCGGAAGTGAAGAGTACGACGGTTTTGCCGATTTAGATTTTACGAGTTATACATATCTAAAAATTAACCGCAAAGTACACAAAGAATACCGCAAAGTTCGCAAAGCTTTGTGTGCATAGTGTTTCCTTTGTGAACTTTGTGGTTAAAATGTTTTTAAGTATTTTGCTCGATAAATTTTTTCGAACTGAAAATAAAAAATCCGCCTTGTTCTAAAACTTGGCGGATTTCTGTTGAATTCAGGCTGGGGCACATTTATTATCTAAAAAACTAAAATTAAAACTAAAAGAGCGATACCCAACCTGTAAATCTAAATGCTAGTAGTACGTAAAACGTCTTACTTTGGCAATATATTTGGCTAGTCTTATTACTTGGTGACTGTAACCGTATTCATTGTCGTACCAAATGTAAAGCACTATGTTTTTCCCGTCTTTGGAAACGATAGTAGCATTGCTGTCATAAATTGAAGGCGCTGAAGTTCCAACGATATCTGAAGAAACTAATTCGTTATTCAATGAATATTTGATTTGTTCTACCAATTCGCCTTCAAGTGCGTACTTTTTCATAATACTATTGATGGCTTCAACCGAAGTTTCTTTGTTTACTTCAAGATTCAATACAACCAAAGAACCATTTGGAACTGGTACACGAATGGCATTTGAAGTTAATTTACCTTCAAGAGATGGTAATGCTTTGGCAACTGCAGTTCCGGCACCAGTTTCGGTGATGACCATATTGAGTGCTGCGGCTCTACCACGACGGTATTTATTGTGCATATTGTCAACCAAATTTTGGTCGTTTGTATATGCGTGAATTGTTTCTAGGTGACCTTTTACAACTCCCAAAGTGTCTTCAATCGCTTTAAGGATTGGAGTAATTGCATTAGTGGTGCATGAAGCAGCCGAGAAAATGTCGATTTCGTCTGGGTTGTATTCATTTTGATTAACACCGTGAACAATATTTGGAACTCCTTTTCCTGGAGCAGTAAGTAATACTTTATCAACTCCTTTTGAAACTAAATGGCGACTCAATGCTTCTTTGGTTGTGAAAGCACCTGTATTGTCAATCACTAAGGCATTGTCAATTCCGTATTTAGTATAGTCAATTTCCTCTGGAGTGTTTGCTGTGATGATATGAACGGTAGTACCGTTGATGATTAAGGCATTGTTTTTAGTATCGGCAACAACAGAACCTTGGAAATCTCCGTGAATGGAATCGTAACGTAATAATGAAGCTCTTTTTTCTAGGCTTGTAGCATCGTTTTTGTCTCTCGTAACGATTGCTCTCAAACGCATTTGCTCTCCTTTTCCTGTTTTGGACATTAGCTCTCGTGCCAATAAACGGCCAATACGGCCAAAACCATAAAGAATTACATCTTTGGGTTGGATTTCTTCAGAGAATTTAGCTTCTTTTAATTTGTCTAAAACAAAATGTCTTGCATCTGGATATTTTTCATCTTCTAGACGGTACTCGTAAGTAAGTTTCCCAATATCCAATTTTGATGGTGGTAAATCCAAAGTAAGAATTACATTGGCAATTTCAACTGAATCTGAAACTGAAATCGGTTTGCCTACAAATTTACCTGCATATTCATGTAAGTTGATAATTTCACTTACGTTTCTATCTATTAATTGATTGCGGAACAAAACCAATTCGATTGATTTGTCATACCATAAATCACTAATAATTTTAATTAATTCTACTCCTGAACGTCTTCTGTCGGCTTGAAACGAAACCTCTTTTTCGTATAAATCCATGTTATTCATGTTGAAAATTTGTATTGTTAATTAATGCAGTTTTTTAAAATTTGGTGCAAAAGTACTTATTTCAATCGATTTCGTAACTTTTTTTAAAACTTTTTTGGAATAAAAAAAACCGACTTGAAAATACAAGTCGGCTTTAAATTTATCGTTTTAACTTTTTAGATAATGATTCTCATGACCTCACCGTTTTTATTTATCATTTCGATACGGATACTTTGTTTTTCGTCTTTATTATTTAAAAGTTTAGAAACAGCTTCTACGTTTGTTGCTTTGACATTATCAATGCTCAAAATGATATTTCCGACTAGTTCATCAGAATATTGTGCTAAGTTTTCATTGTTAATGGATTTGATTTTTACACCATAATCCAATTTGAATTTCTTTTTGTCGGCAGCATCAATGTTCTCCAATTCGATTCCTTTGAATTCGGTATTGAAGTTTTCGTTTTTGCTCAATACGACAGGAACAATCATATTTTTTCCATCTCTAATGATTGTTACTTGTACTTTGTCATTAGGTCTTTTGGTATTTACATAACCAGAAAGATCTGCAAAAGTAGAAATGTCTTGATTGTCTAACTTGATGATAATATCTCCTTTTTGCAATTTAGCTTTTTCGGCACCAGAGTTTTTGGACACTTTGTTAATGTAAAAACCTTGGGTTTGAGAAATACCTAATTCTTTAGACGCAGTTCCGTTTAATTCGCCGCCTTCAACTCCCAGAATTCCTCTTTGTACATTTCCAAATTCCATTATGTCCTCAATTATTTTTCGGGCATTATTGGAAGGAATAGCAAAAGAATAACCTACATAAGAACCCGTCATTGATGAAATCATAGTGTTGATTCCTATTAATTCTCCGCGTGTGTTTACAAGTGCTCCACCACTGTTTCCTGGGTTTACCGCAGCATCAGTTTGTATGAATGACTGAATTCCTCTAGCGTCCAGATTTCTTGCTTTGGCCGAAACAATTCCTGCAGTTACGGTTGATGTCAGGTTGTATGGGTTACCTACTGCCAGTACCCATTCGCCCACTTTAACAGAATCGGAATTGGCAAATGTGGAATAAGGTAGTTTTTCATCGGCATCAATTTTTAGCAAAGCAATGTCCATTTTAGAATCGGTTCCAATGAGTTTTGCCTTGTACGTTTTTTTGTTGTTCAATGTGATTTCAATGTCTGTAGCGTCTTTTATTACGTGATTGTTGGTTACAATATAACCATCTTCAGAAATGATTACACCTGATCCAGTTCCAACTTGCTCTTGCTGTTGTTGTCCCCCATATCCGTAAAAGTATTCCATGATGGGATTAGAAATTGTTCTCACCGATACGTTTTTTACGTGCACTACAGTATGAACTGTTTTTTCTGCAGCAACTGTAAAATCGATGTTTTCTGCAGCTAGACCAACTGTTCTTCCGTAGGATTCAGGAGCAAGTGTTGTAATTCCATGTTTGTTGGACGAAAAATAACCATTGTTGTCAAATAACAATTTGTATGCGCCAAGGGTCGTTGCGCCACTCAACAAGGATACCAAGAATAATTTTGAAATTTGTTTCATTTTGCTTTTCGTTTTTATTAGTTATTTAATTACGAATTTAGCAGATTTTTTTTTTCGAACAATATGGTTTAACGCTCTTTAACAATGATTAACAATTCATTAATAGTTTGTACTTTTGTGTGATAAAATGGAAATAAAAATGCAATTAGAATTTTATAAATACCAAGGTGCTGGAAACGATTTTGTTATGATTGACAATCGTTCTGGATTTTTTCCAAAAGATAATACACAGCTGGTTGCTCATTTGTGTGACAGACGTTTTGGGATAGGTGGAGATGGACTTATTTTGTTGGAAAATGACTCGGATACTGATTTTAAAATGGTTTATTATAATTCAGATGGAAATCAAAGTTCGATGTGTGGTAATGGAGGACGTTGTTTGGTGGCTTTCGCCAAAGACTTAGAAGTGATTGAAGATAAAACTACATTTATTGCTACAGATGGTTTGCATCATGCGTCATTTGAAGATAATGGATTAGTCTCTTTACAGATGATTGATGTTCCGACTATTGCTATTAAAAATGACCACTCTTTTTTGAATACAGGTTCCCCACATCATGTTCAAATGGTGGAGGATTTAGAGCATTACAATATAAAAGAAGAAGGTGCTGCGATTCGTTATGGCGAATTATACGGCGCAGCAGGAAGCAACATTAATTTTGTAAAAAAAATTGATGATACTACTTTTAAGCTTCGTACCTATGAAAGAGGTGTTGAAGACGAGACTTTGGCTTGCGGAACTGGAGCTACAGCAGTTGCAATTGCTATGAATGCGACAGGACAAACAAATGCCACAGTTATTAATGTTAATGTCGAAGGGGGAAAACTAGTCGTTTCCTTCGATAAAGGTCAAAATGGTTTTACAAATGTTTTCCTTAAAGGTCCTGCTGAATTTGTGTTTAAAGGGACAATTGAAGTTTAGTGTTTAAACTTTCGAAAAATCAAATTCATTTCTAAATAGTAAAGAAATAAAAGTAAAGCTTTGGC
Organism: Flavobacterium sp. P1_E4; assembly: GCF_056405915.1. Taxonomy (NCBI): domain Bacteria; kingdom Pseudomonadati; phylum Bacteroidota; class Flavobacteriia; order Flavobacteriales; family Flavobacteriaceae; genus Flavobacterium; species Flavobacterium sp. P1_E4. The sequence continues at coordinate 22,350 of NZ_JBFUBE010000004.1, read as the reverse complement.
TTGCTTTTTAACAAAAATAAATGAAAACATTAAAAGGCGATAATATTTATATTCGTGCACTTGAACCCAACGATTTGGAGTTTATTTATTGCATAGAAAATGACCAGAGTATCTGGGAAGTGAGCAACACGCATACGCCTTATAGTCGATTTTTGGTGAAGCAGTATTTGGAAAATGCCCATCAGGATATATATGAAGCCAAGCAACTGCGACTGGCAATTTGTCAAGATGAAGATTTTCCGGCTTTGGGATTGATTGATTTGTTTGATTTTGATCCAAAGAACAATAGAGCAGGTGTTGGGATTGTGATACAGGCGTCAGCCAATAGAAATCAGAATATTGGCTCGGAAGCATTGGACTTATTGATTCAGTATGCTTTTTATAATCTTAACTTACATCAATTATATGCAAATATTGGATGTGAAAATAAGGCTAGTATTGCTCTTTTTACTAAATTTGGTTTCCAAAAAATAGGCATAAAGAAAGATTGGACTTTGGTAAATGGAGTTTACAAAGACGAAGCAATTTTTCAATTAATTAATAATCACACGAGCGACAGCGAACTGGCGCAGTAATTTAAATTTTTTTATTTTGAATCTAAAAAAAATAGTATCATTAGTATCTGTTGCATTAATTTCAATATTAATCGTTTATGGATTTGTTTTGATGTATCAAATTTTTAGTGGTAACACAAAATTTGCAGATAAAGAGTTGTACGTATACGTACCAACAGGATCCGATTATGAGCAAGTAAAGCATATTTTGGAACCTTATGTCAAAGATATAAGCCGGTTTGAAATGGTAGCTGGAAAAACGAGTTATCCAGAAAATGTAAAAGCAGGTCGTTTTTTGCTAAAGAATGGTATGAATAGCTACGAGTTGGTCAAAGCGATGAAATTTAATGATCCCGTAAGTTTGGCTTTTAATAATCAAGAGCGTCTTGAAAATTTTGCGGGTAGAGTTGGTTCCCAAATCGAGCCGGATAGTCTTGAATTATTAAATACCTTTAAAGATTCTATCTTTTTGAAAGAAAACGGATTTACGGAAGAGAATGTTTTGGTTATGTTTATTCCCAATACATATGATATTTACTGGAATACTTCGGCAGAGAAGTTTCGTGATAAAATGATTAAGGAATACAATAAATTTTGGAACAAAGAGCGTACGGCCAAAGCTGCTGCGCAAGGTCTGACTCCAATTCAAGCTACTATTTTGGCTTCTATAGTACATAAGGAATCTGTTAAGAAAGACGAGCGTCCAAGAATTGCAGGTGTTTATTTGAATAGAATGAGACTTGAAATGCCATTACAGGCCGATCCAACCGTAATTTTTGCGATTAAAAAGAAGTCTAATGATTTTAATCAAGTAATCAAAAGAGTTTTTTACAATGATTTGTTTTTGAATAGTCCTTATAACACTTACAAGAACATCGGGCTTCCTCCTGGACCAATCGCCATGCCTGATATTACGGCTCTAGAAGCTGTTTTAAATCCTGAAAAAAACAATTATATCTATTTCTGTGCCAGTGTAGATCGTTTTGGATATCATGAATTTGCGGCTACTTTGGCAGAACATAATGTAAATGCCAAAAAATATTCAGATTGGATTATTAGTCAGGGAGTGGAACGATAGTTTTTTTTATTATCGTAATATTTTAAGGAAAGCTTCAAAATTGTTTAAGAACAGTTTTGAAGTTTTTTTTTGCCTTAACCTTTTTCTTGTAAAATTGAATTTTATCTAAAATGATGTTCTGAAAAATGAGATTGCATGAGGGATGGAAATGACATCTCCCGATTTAGAAAAACAAGGCTATTTTAGCCGTAGTTTTTCTAAATCGGGAATATAATGGACAGCCCGACCCTTGTGGTCATGTCCAAAAAATCAATATATTACTTAATAATTCTTATGTTTTTATTTCAAACGTTATCGTAAAATGAAGAATTTGTAATCATTTCAGTGTTATTTTGCTTTTTCTAGACGTTTTTTCTTTTTTTAAACAAGAATAAGCTTATGTTTTGATACTGAATAAGTTGTGTTTTTTCAATTATTTCGTTTTATTTTCAAAACTCGAACGTCCGCACAACTAGTTACTTATGGGCGATAAATTTAAAAAGTTGATAAGTTTAAAGCCTTGATTTTCAGCTTTATTTTTAAAGTCGTATCTTTGAGCATAGAAATTTCATAACGGGACAGCGTTTTGAAGAAAACCCAAATATGATAAAAAAATGGTATTTTTACACAAGTTTGATTGTTGTAGTAGCTTTTTTAAGCTTAGGTTTTAAACCCTCCAAATTAGAATCTACCCCATGGTTTCTAATTAACGAAACAGATGATACATCCTACTTACTACCATCATTAAATGTGAGCGATTATACCAATTCTGAGATTCCCTATACTGGAACTTTCTTTATTGGATATAAAGAAGCAATCGGCTTCAAAGAATCACAAGGAAAATACAGAAAAATTAATTCTCTCGGTTATTTAGGAAAATACCAATTTGGTATTGAAACTTTAAAAACTATTGGGGTTCACAATTCCGACGCATTCTTAAACAGCCCCAGAATGCAAGAAAAAGCTTTTATTGCCCTTTTGTCAAAAAACAAATGGGAACTAAGAAGAGTCATTGAAAGGTATGATGGAACTGTTTTGAACGGAATCCGAATTACTGAATCAGGGATTTTGGCAGCGGCACATCTTGCTGGTGTGGGATCTGTTAAAAAGTATTTCAGATATAAAGGGAAACGTTTTATTAAAGACGTTTACGGAACTTCGTTAAGAAGTTATCTGAGAAAATTTGGTGGTTACGATACTTCCTTTATTGTTCCTGACAGTACTGCAAAAGTGATTTAAATTGTATTAAACCTTGAATTTTTATTATTAAGAGGCGGTTTGGAAATGATTTACCAAACCGCCTCTTAAATTTTTTAGTTTAGCTTTTTTCGATAATTTCTCCTTTCGGATTTACTTTTAATTTAATTACTTCGTTGTTTTTTTTGAGTTTTAAATTGTATTCTTTTTTTGTAATATCCCCATTTTCTTGAGTGTAGAGATATTTGTCATTTACAATTTTCCAACCTGGGTATGCTTTGTATACAGAGTAAATAACCGCATGAGGTAACATAGTATCAGTGTATTTTTCAACAACACTAGTTAGTTTACCTTTCATGTCGTAAGTTGCTGATAATGTTCCTTTTCCTGTGGATAAAATGACAAGATAATTTTCATATCCCTCATAGTCTTTCCCTAAATCATAAGCTACAAATTCTTTCTCAAGCTGATTAACGGTTATGTCTGGGTTTTTGTCTGGTAAATAATAGGAGAAATCTTTACCAGCGTTTTTAATAACAATTTCTGGTAGGTCTACTGTGCTCATATTTCCTTCGTCATTACCTTCTCCTATCTTATTTTGAGAGTATGAGGTAATATGCATTCCCAAAACTAATGCAATAATTAAAACTGCTTTCATAATATTCTATTTTAAATTAATATTATATTTTGAAATTTTATTTTTAAAATAAATGGCAAGGCTTATTCATTTTCTTCCCCTTTTTGTTATATTATTTATTCTAAAAACTATTATAAAAATAGGTTAATTTTAATGCATGTATTGTTAACGCCTTGCTTAAAGGATGTTAATTTAAAAAGCTTTTTTTATTCAGATTGAAAGTCCTAAAATTTTAATTATTAAGCAAGTACCTCCCAATTTTAAATTTTAAGATTGAAAAAAGGTATAGTATATGAGAAATAAATGGAGTTAGGTTATTCTTTGACGAATAGTTTGTTTCTGGAGATTGGAATTTTTATTTGTGTTAGAGGAAAAGATATAAAGAAATGAAAAGAAGATAACTTTTAGGAAAAATTAAATGGATAGAGTATCTATTCAGATATTGTTTTGGAAAAATAGAGAAACGTTTTATTAAAGAGGTTTATAGAGTTTCGTTAAGGAAGCTATCTGAGAATTTGGAGGTTACGATACTTCTTTTATTGTTCCTGACAGTACTGCAAAAGTGATTTCAATTGTATTGAACCTTGAATTTTTATTATTAAGAGGCGGTTTGGAAATGATTTTCCAAACCGCCTCTTAAATTTTTTAGTTTAGCTTTTTTCGATAATTTCACCTTTCGGATTTACTTTTAATTTAATTACTTCGTTGTTTTTTTTGAGTTTCAAATTGTATTCTTTTTTTGTAACATCCCCATTTTCTTGAGTGTAGAGATATTTATCATTTACAATTTGCCAACCAGGATATGCTTTGTAAATTGAATAGATGACGGGGGTAGGCAGTTGCGTATTGGCATATTTTTCGACAACACTGGTAAGTTTTCCGTTGGAATCATAAGTGGCGGTCAAAATCCCATTTTGTCCTTCAAGAATTACAAGAAAATTTTCAAAACCTTCATAGTCTTTTCCTAAATTATAGGCAATAAACTCTTTTTGTAGTTGTTTAACACCTGGATCTGGGTTTTTATCTGGTAAATAATAGGAAAAATCTTTTCCTGCATTTTTAATAACAATCTCAGGTAGGTCTACTGTGTTTATATTTCCTTCATCATTACCTTCCCCTGCATTATTCTGCGAGTATGAGGTAATATTCAATCCTAAAACTAATGCAATAATCAAAACGGTTTTCATAATATTCTATTTAAAATTAATATTATATTTTGAAATTATATTTTTAAAACAAATAGTAAGGCTTCTTAATTATTACTTCCCCTTTTTGTTGTTTTATTTATTTTAAAAAGTGTTATAAAAATAGGTTAATTATAAAACATGTATTGTTAACGCCTTGCTTAACGGATGTTAATTTAAATGAATCTATTTTATTCAGATAGAGAGTTATAAAATTTTAATTATTAAGCAAGTACCTCCCAATTTTAAGTTTTAAGGTAGAAAAATATAGGATAATGTTTAAAAAATAAATCTTGTCTGGCTAATCTTTGATCAATAGTTTGTTTCTGACGATTTGGCTTTTGCTTGAGTTAGTTTAAAAAAAACTATTGAAAAAGAAGAAGATAACTTTTATGTAAATCCAAATGTATAGATTATCAATGCAGATATTGTTTTTTTATCGAAGTATTTTAATGTAGTTATTCAACACTTTAATAGCTGATTAAAGTGCTGAATAACTATAAAAAAGTAAAGAATCAATTTAATGTTGTCAATTGATTTTTTTTTAAAAGAAGGGTCTTATTAATCAATTAGAATTTCTAAAATTTGAATGGCTGCATCACTTATTTTTGTACCAGGTCCAAAAACGGCTACAGCTCCAGCATCAAATAAAAATTGATAATCTTGAGTTGGGATTACTCCACCAACAATAACCATAATGTCTTCCCTTCCGTATTTTTTTAATTCTTCGATTACTTGGGGAACCAATGTCTTATGACCTGCCGCAAGCGAGGATACACCAAGGATGTGCACGTCGTTTTCTACAGCTTGTTTGGCTGCTTCTGCTGGTGTTTGAAATAGTGGACMTATATCCACATCAAAACCCACGTCGGCATAGCCTGTGGCTACTACTTTGGCACCACGGTCGTGACCATCCTGTCCCATTTTGGCAATCATGATTCTTGGGCGACGTCCTTCTTGTTTGGCAAAGGCATCCGCCAGTTGTTTTGCTTTTTCAAAGCTTTTGTCGTCTTTCATTTCTTTGCTATATACTCCGCTAAAAGATTTAATTTGTGCTTTATATCTTCCGAAAACAGTTTCCAATGCATCGCTAATTTCTCCCAATGTACAACGATTTCTTGCTGCTTCAATTGCAAATTCAAGTAAGTTTCCTTCTCCAGTTTCGGCACAAAGCTTCAATTTTTGAAGGGATGCCTGTACTTTATCTGAATCTCTGGAAGCTTTGATTCTGTCTAATTGTTCGAGTTGTTGTTGACGAACCATTTGATTGTCTACATCTAGAATTTGTAATGGATCTTCTTTTTCCAAACGGTATTTGTTGACTCCAACAATGATATCTTGACTACTGTCAATACGAGCTTGTTTGCGTGCTGCAGCTTCCTCAATTCTAATTTTTGGAATTCCAGTTTCAATGGCTTTTGTCATTCCACCCAATTCTTCAACTTCTTCTATGAGTTTCCAAGCTTTTTCTGCAATTTCGTTGGTCAGGCTTTCTACATAATAACTACCAGCCCATGGATCTACAGTTTTGGTTATTTTGGTTTCTTCCTGTAAATAGATTTGGGTATTACGGGCAATTCGAGCCGAAAAATCAGTAGGTAAAGCAATCGCTTCGTCTAGTGCATTGGTATGTAGGGATTGTGTTCCTCCAAAGGCTGCAGCAGTAGCTTCGATACAAGTGCGCGCCACATTATTAAAAGGATCTTGTTCCGTTAAACTCCAACCTGATGTTTGGCAGTGAGTTCTCAGTGCCAATGATTTATCGTCAGTTGGGTTGAATTGTTTAATCAATTTGGCCCAAATCATTCTTCCTGCTCTCATTTTGGCAATTTCCATAAAATGGTTCATCCCGATTGCCCAGAAAAAAGAGAGGCGAGGAGCAAAATCATCAATTTTCATTCCCGTAGCCAATCCTGTTCTGATATATTCCAATCCATCGGCCAATGTGTAAGCTAATTCGATATCAGCCGTTGCTCCAGCTTCTTGCATATGGTATCCCGAGATGGAAATGGAATTGAATTTCGGCATTTTGTTGCTGGTGAATTCAAATATGTCAGCTATGATTTTCATTGATGGAGTAGGTGGGTAGATGTATGTATTACGCACCATAAATTCTTTCAAGATATCATTTTGAATGGTTCCAGAAAGTTGCTCCGGTTTTACACCTTGTTCTTCGGCTGCAACAATATAAAAAGCCATAATTGGTAAAACGGCACCGTTCATAGTCATTGAAACCGACATTTCGTCAAGTGGAATCTGATTGAATAATACTTTCATATCTTCAACAGAGTCTATGGCTACTCCCGCTTTTCCAACATCACCTACTACTCGTTCATGATCCGAATCGTAACCTCTGTGCGTGGGTAAATCAAAAGCGATTGAAAGGCCTTTTTGACCTGCAGCTAAGTTTCGTCTATAAAAAGCATTGCTTTCTTCAGCAGTTGAAAATCCTGCATATTGTCTTATTGTCCAAGGTCTGCGAACGTACATAGTTGCATAAGGCCCACGCAAGTTGGGTGCAAAACCAGCTCCAAAACCAAGATGCTCGATAGTTTCTATATCTTTTTCCGTATACGTTTTGTGAAGTTCAATCCCTTCAGCAGTTTGGAAATTTTGTCCCAAGTGTAAAGAGTCAGTTTCCAAATTGTTGGAATTGTCAAGCTTTATATGTTGTAAATCTTTTCTTTTCATTTTTTTAGCCTTTAATCACTTTAGTTACTTGACCAAATTGATTTTTAGTTTCTATTGAAGACTGAATATTGTAACTTGATTACTCTTCAGAAAGTCTTTCCTGCTCTAATTTTTCCGCCAATCTTTTTTCAATTATTGGAGTAATCAAAGTTTTTCTCGGTTTGATTTTTACAAAAGGAAACAATTCTAAATCATTTTTCATTTTGTCATTTTTGTTAGGATATTTATTGGTTCCCAAAAGTGTTTCTTTTCCAGAATCAAACAAGCTTTGTTCGGCATCCGCGCTTTCCTGTATTTTTCTTTTGATTAAACCTTCGTTCAGCTGCTTTAGAAAACCTCCGTTGGCTTCAATGTCTTTGAATAATACTAATGCTTTTTCGGCCAATTGATTGGTTAGGCTTTCGATATAATAACTCCCATCGCCAGGATTATCCACTTTGTCAAAATAACTTTCCTCTTTTAGAATCAATAATTGATTTCGAGCAATTCTATCTCCAAATTCATTGTCTTTATGATACAAAGCATCATATGGCAAATTTGCAATAGCATTTGCTCCACCAAGAATAGCACTCATACATTCGGTTGTGGTACGCAGCATATTCACATTGTAATCGTAGATAGTTTTGTTGCGCTTTGTTGGAGTTACCAGCAAATGACAATCCAGATTATGATTGTATTCTTTGGCTATGGTTTTGAAAAGGATTCGAAAAGCGCGAAGTTTTGCGATTTCGAAAAAATAATTGGCTCCTACAGAAATCTGAAAAACGATAGGTTGATTTATTTCTGGAATTCGATTGAAATATTCATTGGCGTGTGCCAGATTGTAAGCAATTTGCTGTACCATAGTGGCGCCGGCATTTTGATATAATCCACCGTTTATACTTATAATCGAAAGAGTTGAGGTTTCTTTTGATAATATATTTAAGGTGTCAAAGTTGTTTTTCTCTTGGGTATTGTACCAATTTCCGTCTTTGGCCAATTGTCCAATTGGATCTAAAAGACAATAGACAGTCGCTTTTTTTTCTTTTKCAATAGCGTTAATMTTTTTAACGAAATCGATTGAAATAAAATTGAAATGAAAGTAAATGGCAATTTTTTCTAAAGGAAGTTTTTCCAATAGTTTTCCAATATTTACGGTTTCTTCCGGAATGGTAAAACGCAGACTTTCGGCTCCACGATTGATGGAATCCAACGCTTTTTCAATTGATTTTTCTATATCAAAGACATAGATGTTTTGGCAAATTTTGAATTGCGAAGCTTTTGTGGAGACGGTATACTTTTTAGTAATATCTTCTTTATCGTAAAATGGTTTTACTTTGATGTCCTCGGGTGAATTCCAGATTACCGTTTCGTTATAATCGGCTCCTTTGAGTTCAAATTGAATTTTTTGTTTCCAAAGTTTTGCAGAAACAGGGCTGAAATCGTCGAATAAATTCTTGGCCATTTTTTAATTGTAATTAGATTTGAAATGCGATAGGATTATTTTTTTTTGACAGTATCACCATCAAATTCGATGATATAAATATCTTCACTATCTTTTTTCATATAGTATTTTTCCCGGGCATATTTTTCAATTTGCAAAGGATTTTTTAGCTGTTTGATGTTTTCTTCATCCTTTTTTATTTCACCCTGATAATAAGTAGCATTGTCTTCTAACTCATTAATTTGTTTGTCTAGAAAGCGATGTTCAAAATAGGAGTAATTATCCAAAAATACCATCCATGTTAAAAATGATAACGAGACCCAAACGTACTTGTTACTTAGGAATTTAAACCAAGATTTGTCTTTAAATGGGTTTTTCATTGGGAATATTTTTTAATCCAAATTTAATGGGGAACGACTATTTGTTTTATAACTCCTTAATTTACATTATACAAAATGCAACAAAGAATATTTGTGAATTAAACACGATAAAATTACAACAAAATTATAAAATACGTTGATTAATTACGGCGCGAACTACATCGATGGCTACAGTATTGAATTTGTCGTTTGGAATTATTATGTCGGCATAGGCTTTTGAAGGTTCAATAAATTGTTCATGCATTGGTTTTAGTGTACTTTGATAGCGGCTCAGAACTTCATGCATGTCTCTTCCACGTTCGGCAATATCTCTTTTCATACGACGAATTAAGCGTTCGTCTGAATCGGCATGAACAAATATTTTGATGTCAAAAAGATTTCTTAATTCGGGATTTGTCAGGATTAATATGCCTTCCACAATCATTACTTTTCTTGGATGGGTAACAACGATGTCGTCGGTTCTATTGTGTTGCACAAAAGAATAGACAGGTTGATTAATGGTATTTCCGGCCTTTAATTCTTTGAGGTGCGCTACCAACAATTCGAAATCAATAGCTCTTGGATGGTCAAAATTGATATGGGAACGGTCTTCGTAACTCAGGTCGTGCGTTTGTTTGTAGTACGAGTCTTGAGCAATAATTCCAACTTCAGCTTCGGGTAATTCATTCATGATTTGATGTACCACGGTAGTTTTTCCTGATCCTGTTCCTCCTGCGATTCCTATGATGAGCATAAAATAGATTTATTGTGTTTTAAGGTGCAAAAATAGGGATTTATATTTTTAAAAATAGAATTGATTTGCTCTGGATTATATTGGCATAAATAGAAAAAGGATTATTAGCGTATAAGTCATTTTATTTGAATTTGTGCTTCTCATTGAATTAGTGTTATTGTAAAATTAAGAAATAATGGGTTGGTTTTGTTTATAAATATGTTTTTAGTTTACTGTTTGTTAGTGTTTTATATGATATTTTTTTGTTTTTAAAATGTATGTGTTCAATGTTGGTACTAATCAATTAGTTAAAATACTAACAAATTAGTTTGCCTACTAACTAATTAGTAGTATCTTGCGCTAAAATATTTTAAGAATGATAAAATTAGCTAAGCGAGAAGAACAGATAATGCAAGTGTTTTGGGATTTAAACAAAGCCTTTATTAGGGATATAATTCCATTATTGCCAGATCCAAAACCACATTATAACAGTGTGGCAACAATAGTGAAGATATTGGAGGAAAAAGGGTTTCTGAATCATGAAACAGCAGGGAATATGCATAGTTTTTTTCCAGTTATCAGTAGAGAAGAATACCAACAATTTGCATTGAAGGATATTGTTAGCCAGTATTTTGATAACTCGTATCCTCGAATGCTTGCTTTTTTTGCTAAAGAGCAAAAGCTTACAGAAAATGAATTGGATGAAATAGTAAACATCATTAAAAAAGATAAAATATGATACCTTATATTTTGTATACAGCCCTTATTCTTTCTGCCTGTCTTATGTTTTATAAGTTGCTTCTGCAAAAAGAAACTTTCTTTCAATTGAACAGGCTTGTTTTGCTCAGCTGCATGATTTTGGCTTTTATTTTGCCATTGCTTCCGGTTCCTCAGCAACTGTCGTTAAGGAAAGATGCTATTGAAAAACATATTCCTTTGGCAGAAACGGCTGTTGACAAAAATCAGGCTGTCCAGTTAAAAGCACCGCCAGTACAGGAAGTGTTTATTGAACAAGCTAAACAGACATTTGATGTTGACTTGTTGCTCCAATGGCTAGTTTATTTGTATTGGTTTGGTGTATTAATCTTTGCGCTTAACTTTTTGATGCAGGCTTGCGTGCTGTTGTATAGAGCGTATTCCTTATCGGCAATTCAGGATGGTAAATTTCGAATTGTGGAAATTACCGGCGACAAAGCTCCTTGTTCATTTGCCAACAATATTTTTATCAACCCAGAGAAATACGAGTGGGAAACGTATACTCAGATTTTGCAGCATGAAAAAATTCATATTGAGCAAAAACACACTATTGACCTTTTACTTGCTGAAGTAGTTCTTATTTTTCAATGGTTCAATCCTTTTGCATGGCAATGGCGAAAAGCATTGGAAAGCAATCTTGAATTTTTGACTGATGATAAAATGCTGCAGCAGGACACTGTTGAAAAAGAAAGTTATCAGTTTAGTCTGCTTAAGGTAGCGGCACCCCATTTTCCATTGAGTCTTACAACTAATTATAATCAATCATTAATCAAAAAACGAATCATTATGATGAATTCAAAAAAATCAAGCGTGCACACTACTTGGAAATATTTTTTCCTGTTGCCTTTATTAGTCTTGTTTGCCTGCCTTTTTAATCAACCGGTAGCGCAAGGACAAACTCTAAGTTTAAATGAAGAATCCAAAGAGCCAAAGGAGCAGTCCAACATTCAAAATGGAATGAAAACAGAAGGGAATTGGTTTGCCACTATCAAAGGCAATACCATAAATATCCAATTCAAAAGTGATGAGGATGATACTTCTTCCAGTAGTTTTCAGTTGAATGATTTTAGTAGCCTTCCAAGAGATAAAGAAGGTTCATTTACGTTGACACGTGAAGCAGGAATAATGTATTTTATTGGAAAATTTGAAGGAAACAAAGGAATGGGAACCTATAAATTTACTCCTAATAAAGATTATAGTGAGAAGATGCGTCAAAATGGAATCGATATAGAAGAAGACAACGATATAATGGTATTCTTTATGGTAAACATTAAACATTCTTATGTAAAAATGCTCAGTAAAAATGGTTACAGGAATTTAGAGAACGATCAACTGATTCCTCTTGCATCCCTTGATATTGATGAAGCTTATATCACTTCAATTAAACAGTCGGGAATTACAGATTTTGATTTGGAGAACCTGATCCCTTTTAAGTCGCTTGGCATAGACAAAGCTTATATCGAAGAGATTCGTAAAGCGGGTTATAAGGATCTTTCATCAGATAACATTATAGCATTGAAATCTCAAGGGATTGATGGGAAATATATTGCTGATTTCCGTAGTTCTACTAAAAACAATGGTAATGATGAAATGGATGACGACAATATCATTGCTTTTAAATCTATGAATATTGATAAGGCATTTATTGATTCTTATAAAGAATTGGGATATAATGATCTTTCGAATGATGATCTTTTGGCTATGAAGTCGCTAAATGTAACCCCGGAATACATAAAGGGTTTTCAAAAAGCAGGATTTAAAAACATCAAACCAGATGATCTATTTGCTTTAAAATCACAAAATATAACACCTGAATTAATAAAAGAGTATCAAAATCTTGGGTTCAATGTTACAAATCTAGATGAAGTTATTGGAGCAAAAGCAACAGGAGCTTCACCATCTTTTATTAAATCGATGAAAGAGAAAGGACATGATTTTAAAAGCTTGGAAAAGTATATTGAATTGAAGTCTGTTCTTGATAATTAAGTTATTATAACTTATTAAGATAAAAAAGGGCTTTTAATCCTAGTCCTAACATAATAAAAAAACTAGAGTTGTAATGACTAAAAAAGCCCAAACCAAATATGGAATGGGCTTTTTTTAAAAAAAAAATGAGGAAGAGTTGGTTTTAATAAGATCCACCACCACCATCGCCACCAGAAGTGCCGGTTTTAATAAGTGTTCCTTTTATTTCTCCATTAGGAAAAGCTACAGTATGTAAGTTTACATAATAGTGATTGGCCATAAGTTCCACTATTTGAGCATCAGTTATAGCAAATGATAGAGTAAATGGAGAGGTTGTAACAGATGTATCAGGAAATGGAAATACAACTGATCCGTCGGCAGCATGTATATGACCATGATTGGGCGTAAATCCTGCCGTATAGGTTACCGTAATTTTAAATGTTTTTGCAGTCTGGTTAAATTCGAGTATTGCATCACCATGTGCGGAAGAACCAGTACCCTCTACTGGAGTTAACGTAGCTTTAAAAGTCACAATAACAGGAGTAGGAGTAGAATTGTTATCATCACTATTGGAGCAAGAAATTCCAATAAAAAGCAATAATAAGATTGCTGAAAAATTAAATACAGATTTCATGATTACATATTTTAAGGTTAAAAAGACAATTATTAAATTTTCACTATTATTTAAAGAAGAGTAAAACAAAATTTACTGGTTGGGAATGTTTTTCAAAATGGTAATCCAGTGATACAATTGCATTATAAAAAACATGCTTGCCATATGATACGGATAATACTACTTTTAAAAATTTATTTTTTATCAAGAATAAAATCTACATCAACATTAACATCTTCCGATACTTTGCTCTTCACAATACCGGGTATTTTTATGTTAAAATCCTGAGTTTTGACAGTAAAACTACTATTGATATATAATTTTTCCTCTTTTGAAAGCAAGCTGATTTTGGTTTTAATTTTTTTGGTAACACCATGTATGGTCAAATCACCCTCCAAATCGTATTTTCCCGAAGTGGCTAATTTTGAGGCATCAAAATTTGTGATTTTACCTTTAAAAGTAGCTTTTGGATATTTGGAAGATTCCATATAATTTTCATTGAAATGTTCTTCCATCAAAGGGACTTTAAATTTGAAAGACTTTATCAAAGCCAACGCGGCCAATTCTCCATTCGATTCATCAAAAATCGCAGAAACTGAATTATTTACAGCTGCTACAGGCTCAAAGGAAGGTACTGAGGCCTCAAATTTTATTTCACCAGTTCGGGTCATCATCTTCTGGGAGAAAATTATGTTTCCCACCAAAAAACATATCATTAAGAAGGCTGCTTTTTTCATTGTTTTCGCTTATTTTTCCACAAACCCATTAGCCACCCAAAGTTTTATCAAATCAATATCCGACTGTGGTAATTTTCCTCCTTGTGGCATTCTTTCCCCACAATTTTCCGATTCTATTCTGCAAACCAAATTAACGTTGATACAAGCATTTTTTACTCCTTCATAAGTTTCAAGATTGGGATATTGATTTGTACCGTAATGACAGCTAAGGCAATTGTGATGAATTATATGCTCTATGTCTGCTTCATAAGTAGGGTTTCCTGTCTTTTTGCCAATCTCGTCATAAGTATTAGATTCGCAGGAAACGATGAATACAGCAGATAATGCCATCAAAAAGAGTTGCGTTTTTTTCATACGTAGATAATATTTGTTTTTTAACTGAATATGGAATTCGCATATCATCATTGGTGTTTACTACCAATTTAAAGTCATGCTCATTTCATTAGTATATCTTATTAATTTTTAAAAAACCCTGTATAAGTTAAATCCAAAATAGAGGCTTCCTCCATTCCATTTTCCTGTGGCATTGGAAAACACATAAACATCATTCATCGTTTGGCAATTAGAGAATACTAACTGAAAAATATGCCCTCCCGTGTCTATGTCCAATCCCATCGAAAGTAAATCATGATATACCGTGTTTTCTGGTGCGTTTATTCGAGGTGCATATTCTAAATTCACACTTAACCTTTTTGTTAATTTGTATCTTCCTCCCATTCCTATTGTAAATTGATCTTCTCTTTCTGTAGTTTGATCATATAGGTCTTTATGGATATAAATTGGTGTTAGTTCTGCCGAAAACTTCTCAGTGAATTTTCTGGAAATCAGTAACTGGGTAGAATAAGCAAAACGATTATAGGTTTCTAATCCAGGATAGATATCTGTGCTTAAGTTTGTATTGATATCCATAGTGTTGTAGCCTACAATAGTGACAGGAAACCCATCTGTTTCTTGACTTTTCAACCTGTATTTTGCCGTTAATTCATAAATTTTATTATTGGTTTGTCTTGATAGTCCAACTGATAACCAGTTTGTAACCCCATAAATACCCCCTAATTTTGTGTAGGCATCATCAAGTCCAAAAAAATTGTCTAACCCTTCGGTTAAATCGCCAAAACGGTGTGAAATAAGTACATACCATTCTCCTTTGGCAGTTAGTTTCGTTGATTGCATATTACAAATTTGCAGTCCTTTGAAACTCGCAATTTCAACTTGCTTTTCTTTGGATTTTACGGTGTCTAACTCCTTTAGCAAATCATCTTGCGCCGATGCTTGACTGGTGAACGAAAGACCAAATACTAAGGGTAAAAAAAATTTTAGGTTCATTTAGTTTAATTTTTGATTATAAAACATTGATCCAATTTTAACTCGCCCATCAAATCATCATAACCCACAACTCTCCCTTTTACGGTTACCATTTTGCCTTTTTTGATTGATGAATCCTGATTTTTAAAATCACAAATAATTATCTCGTCCAGAATAACTTCATTTCCATTGGAAGCAGTGATTTTCCCTTTGATAGCCACTGCTTTTTCAAGATATTTTTTATTTGCGGTTTCGATGTCAGTGATAAATTCTGAGGTAATGGATGCTGAAGTAACTGTGAAATTCGTTTTTTCGGATGTCAAGTTTCTGGCACCACCATGGATTACATAATTATAGGCAAATGAGCCAATCAGGATAATTGCGATTAGGGCAAAAAGGATTATTTTGATTTTTTTACTCATTTCTTTTTAACATACGTCTTTAATTAGGCATACCGTTGGCAATCCATTTATTGATCAAATCAATATTAGCCTGTGACAATTTCCCGCCTTTGGGCATCACCATTGGATCTCCGGCCGGTTTTCCTATTCTTTCTTTTATATCCGAAGATCTGGCACTTACTTGTTCATACGTTAAAAGTGGATGATCGCTTTGTTCTCCCCCAGGGCCATGGCAGGTAATACAATTCCCATCTATAATTGCTTTAATATTTGCCGTATAGGTAGGATTGGTTACTCCTCCTGTTGGTGGTGTTACGGGAGGAGTCACTGGATCATCACCGCCTCCACTACATGACATTATTGTCGAAGCTACAACTAGCACTAAACAGACTGCTTTTAATTTTTTCATAGTCAATTAATTTATTCGATTAATAAAATAGACCTCTCGAGTCATTTTTTACTCTTTTAATAGGATTCAATAGTTAAAACAGCTTTGATGCAGATTACCCTACCAAAAGAGTTATTATTTTATTAAAAAAAATAAAAAAAGGACAAGGATTTTTCACAAACTTTGTAGAAATAATTTAAAATGAAACTCTAAAACTCATATTTGGAGTTCTGCGAAGTGCGGATGTTTCAACTTCCTCTATAGAATTTGTTAAAGAACTTATTCTATAATATTCGTTGATTTCATTTTTCCTGTTTAGAATATTTAAAATTGATATTCCTAATTTGTATTGAATTCCATTTGTAGTTTCCCACTTATAAGTCGAGGAAAAATTAACTTGTGAAAAAATATTTACATTGGTATTGTTAGGTTTGTTGTAAACCAGTACGGGATTGGAAAGGTCAATTTGAGAACTGTCGGGAGAGGTTTTTGGTCTTCCTGAAGACAATTTTGTTCCCAATGCAATTTTGAAATTATTTTTCTCATAAATTCCTGCCCAAGATAAAGTATGGGTTAACTCAAAATTGTTTGGAAAACTTGGGTATTCATAATTGGTAAACTGATAATTATTTTTATTATAGGTATAACTTAACCAGGTCAGAAAATGATTTATTTTTTTCTGAACAAGCATTTCTGTTCCTAAAACTTCATAATCGCCAGTTGTTCGAATAAATTCTAATTGGTTTTGAAAACCTTGGCTGGAGGTTGTAATTCCGTTTACTTTTTTATAAAAATTTTCTATATCTAACAGCCAATTATTCTTTTTATAGAATAGATTTAAGGATATTTGTTTACTTTTTTGAATGGGGATCGTTGTGTTGTTTGAGAGAATCCAACGCCTTTTTTCAATGCCAAAATAATCTTTTTGCAAATCAATGATTTGTTGCGAATTCTGGCTTTTTACTTCGCCCAACACTTCTAAATTTAAGCATTTATTGATGCCATAACTAAATTGAATACGGGGTTCTACAATAAATTTTTCAAATTTTTCGATATAATTAATTCGAGCTCCTGCTTTAAAATATATTCTGGAAAGCGTATCATTATATTTCCCTTCCAAAATTAAGGCGTGGGTCCTCAGGACGTCTTTAACTTTACGATAGAAATCAGGATTGCTTACCTGTTCTAAATTAGTGACTCCTATTTCGTTAAATTGATATCCTTCATTAAAATTAAATTTAGAGCTAATGATATGATTGTTCTCTAAATTAATTCCATTATTGTTAACAGTATTTTCCTGAATGACGATTTGATTGCCAATAGTATTTCTTTGGTCAGCCAAAAGTTCATAGGCCGAGTTATAAATATTAATTTTAGTTGTATTGAAGTTATTCCACTTTCTTTCCCACGCTAAATTTCCGCCATAATTCTGTTGGCGCAAAACATTGTTTTCCGATTTGTTTATGTCGTTTACTGTCGCGCTTTGAAAGACTTCTAAGTTGTCCTGTATGGTTATTAAATCCAGTATCAATTGGTCTTTAAGACCAATTTTTTGAGCATATTTAAGAGTAGCGTCATAGAAGCCAAATTTTTTATCACTTTGATAATCGACATTTTGGATTTGTGAAAAATCAGTGATTGTAGTATTCTGAAATACTTTATTGAAATATTCTTTGTACGTGGGTGTTTCTACAAAATCAGTAATGGATTTACGTGCTGAAATTTCGAAATAGCTCTTTTTCGAAATATTGTACTTAGCATAAATATCGGCATTAATCATATTTATTCCTGCACTGATTGCATTTTTTTCGTCTGTTTCGGGAGTTGAAGAAATAGCAACTACACTGGATACACTTTCTCCGAAAAATGCAGAACTACCATTCTTATAAATTGAAATGGTATGTGCAAGATTAGGATTGAAGACGGATATTAAACCAAAAAAATGTCCCGTTTGGTACATTCGTATTCCGTTCCATAAAAATAAATTCTGATCGTGTGTACCACCACGTACATTGATACTCGATACACTTTCATCTATACTGTTTACGCCAGGTATTTGCTGCATTGCCTGTAAAGCATCAGGTTCGATAAGTCCCGGTAGAATACCAAATTTCTTAGGTTTAATTTCAAATGATCCATCTTTGTTTTTTGAAATTCCTGAAGCCAAAATTGCATTAGTTTTAATTTCTTCAAGTTCTGTAATTTCAGGTTCTAATAGTATTTGGAGACAATTTTCAGAGACTGAATCATCCGCCACAATTCTTTTGGTTATAAAGCCTATATGACTGATCAAAAATATAGTTGAATCCGCTTTTTTAAACTCAAAATAGCCATTTGAATCAGTTGTAACCTGAGTTTTATTACTGAAATTAATATTTGCGTTGTCAATAGGTTTTTTTTCCGTACTAGAAAAAATGTACCCGCAAATTATTTTGGATTCAGTATCTTTTTTGTAAATATTAACGAATTTGTTGCCTATATTTTCAAAAGATAAATTGGTTTCTTTTGCAAGATATCGTAGTTTTTGATCTAAAGAAAGGGATTCTTTTGGGGGATTTATTTGGAGACCAGCAATATTATCCTCGGTGTAATTAAAAGTAACCTGATGTTGTTTTTCAATATCATTAATGATTTTTTTAAAAGGCATAACTTCTCCTTTGTCTTGAGCAAAAAGATTCAAGGCAAGGAAAAACATACAAAACAAAAAATGAAATTGTTTTGGGTGCAACATTTATTTTTTGTCAAAAATTATTTTATTTTTTTCTGCTTTTTCTGCTTTTAAGTGGTAAGTTGTACTAATGATTTGTAATGCTACATCCAAGTCTTTAGCGGGTAATTTTCCCGTAAATAGGGCGTTAGTATCTTTTGTGTTTAATTCAATCGTTATGTTGTATTGCCTTTCGACTTCGTCTAATATGGGTCTAATATTTTCTCTATAAAAACTCATTTGGTTTTCCATCCATTCTGGTTTCAATGAATGTGTTCTCATATTAATTTGTTTTCCGTTTTCAAAAATAACGCTTTGACCATGAGTTAATAAAATTTGAGTATTTGCATAATTTACCTTCACACGTCCTTCATAGCAGACTACATTAAACCTGTTTTTTCGGGCTTTAACGTTAAATTGAGTTCCTAAAACCGTTACTTTTCCAAGACTGGTCAGTACTTCAAATCGTCTCCCTTTGGATACCCTGAAATAGGCTTCTCCTTTTAGTTCAAGATATCTATTGTTATCCCAGTTCCATTTTTTATAGTTTATTTCAGAACCGGAATTTAATACCACTTCGGAATTATCCGGTAATGAAAAAGTTGTTTTTTCTCCAAAATTTGCTGTTTGAGTTTGGGATACAAAGAATTTCAATGAAATAGTAATTCCAAGAGCCAGAACAAATATAGCGGCTACACGAAACATCCATTTTTTATTTATAAAAATTACTTTTGGAGCGGCTTTTTTCTGCTTAAGAATGTTCGATAACATAGCATTTTCATCCAAATCATCAACCTCCAAATGTTCCGTATAATTTTTTATTTTTTGATATTTTTCGAAATCAGGGTTTGATTTAAATTCAGCTAATTCATCCTCCGACAAATCATTGTCGAGCCATTTTGCTAATAATCGATTTTCTTTCATTTTGCTGGTATTATATCATTAAAACAAATGGAACTAAATTTCCCCTACTTTTATAACTCAATTTCTTTGCGCAAGCTTAGTAAAGCCAAATGAATGCGCTTTTCGACTGCCTTTACGCTAATGTTTAAATTCAAGGCAATTTCGCTGTATTTTTTTCCATCAATTCGATGCATCAAAAAGGCAATTCGATGTTTTTCGTTCAAGTTTTCAATAGCTTTCAGAAGTTTGGCTTGAAATTGTTTTTCCTCCAAAAGATATTCTGGATTTTCATTTGTTTTATCTAAACCAGTGAAGTTTTTTTCATATCTCAAAACAACTTTTTGATGTGCAATTTCGTTCAAACTGCTATTGTTTGCAATAGTATAAATATATGATTTTGCTTTTTCTATCGGTACTGATGCACAATTTTGCCAGAGTTTTATAAATGCTTCCTGTGCCAAATCTTCTGCTTGGGTTATATTGCCAAATTTGTAAAAAAGAAAATTCCGAAGTGCTTTTACCTGACTTTTAAAAAAAGACGAAAAGATTATTTCGTCACAAGTGTCTGATTGGTTTTTGTTTGGCATTTAGATTTTTCAATTTGTACTTAACAAAAGTATTTATTTTTAGTTTAAGTAGGGTAAAAGTAAAGCTGATTGTTTTATAGAGGTATGAAATGTTGTTTTCTTTTTGATAATTTTAAAAAATGAAATCGAAACCCTTGATGATGAATTTGTTAAAACCAGGTTCTTTTAATTTTATTATCTTTGTAAAAATATAGATATGTCCCCTTTAAAAAAATATTTATCAATAGTAGTTTTCTTGTTTTTGTTTTCTTGTCAAAGTGAAACGGACGAGCAAAATTATAATCTACAAGGAACAGTTACAAGTGTTTCTCCTCTTACTACTTATTTGCAAAGGGTTGCAATGGTTAATACAGTCCAGGATAATGTAATCGACGGATCTACTTACTGTACCATAAAACTTCCTTATACTGTTACTGTCAATAATGAACAAATTGCAGTTAATACAACTGCCGATTATCAAAAAGTAGTTGATAATATCAATGCAAACAGTAACGATAATGATATCGTAAAAATAGATTTTCCCGTAACAATGATCTATTATAATTACTACGAAAAAAATATTCCTAATGAAACCGATTTTAATTCCCTAATCGATTACTGGAATCGTTACCCTGATCTTTTATCTAAAATCAATGGACTAAACATCAATTATCCCATAACGATCAATATATATGACAGCTCAAATCAAGTAGGAAGTTCTGTATCGATTGTAAGTGATCAGGCATTTTTTAATTTTATAAAAAACTTAAGTAGCAGTGAGTATATTTCATTAAATTATCCAATTTCTATAGTTGATTACAACAATCAAACCAAATCAATTACAAGTAATTTAGATTTTGAAAATGCTATAAAATATGCCATTGATTACTGCCCTGAAAATAACATTGTAGCACTTGATTTTGCAACAACAATAACAAATGGTTCTTGGGAAATACCTTATTTTTATGTTGATTCAGAAAAAACCGCATCTTATAGTGGATATTCATTCGTCTTTAATAGTGACAAATCGGTTGTTGCTACCAATGGGACTATTTCTGAAACAGGTCAATGGGAAAGTACAGTACAGAATGGTGTTAGGGAATTAAAAATAAATTTCAGTTCTGAATTACTCAGTAAATTAAATGATAATTGGGAGCTGTTTGAGTTTAATAATTCGAAAATAAGATTACGTGATGTAAGTAATAGTACTAGTTATCTTTATTTTGAAAAAAAATAAATGCTAAGTACTTGATTTTACTAAATTGAAATATCGAACAAGAAAGCCTGCAAAATATTGATTTTTGCAGGCTTTTGAATTTTTAAGTCGGGGTGGCAGGATTCGAATCGGCGGTCTTCCCGCCTTAGCGGGACGCTATAACCGAGTTACTCTATACTCTAATTTAAAAGAAACCAATATCAGCAAAATATCTTTTGGGACCTCTTTTTTTTATTCTAAAAGCATTGCTTCAGAAAGCGTTGTTAATTCAATTTTATAAATCAAAACCCAAGGCTTATCATTTTTAGTTGATAAATTCAATCTTGAATTATGTCTTTGTAATCTGTTTTCAAGATTGTCAGTTTGACCTGTATAATATTTTAAGTAACTTTTAATGAATAAGATATATACGATTTACATGAAAATTTGCATTTAACTGCAGTACTTCTTTCATAAGTGGAGCACGATAACGCAACAATATTTTTTTACAAAAAAAAAGCCGAACATTGCTGTTCGGCTTTTTTGTCGGGGTGGCAGGATTCGAACCTGCGGCCTCCTGCTCCCAAAGCAGGCGCGATAACCGAGCTACGCTACACCCCGTAATTCGAGTGCAAATATAAGGTTTATTTCTGCTTTTCAAAGTGATTTTGTAAAATAATTAAAATTTATTTAGGCATCAGTTTTTTGGATTTATTAGAGTGTGTATTTTTTATAATAAAGATTACATTTGCAATTCAAAAAATAAAAATATGTCGGATACAATAGAAAAAATTAAATGCCTTATTATAGGTTCTGGGCCAGCGGGTTATACTGCGGCCATATATGCAGCAAGAGCCAACATGAATCCTGTGTTATACCAAGGAATGCAACCAGGAGGTCAATTAACCACAACTAATGAAGTAGAAAACTTTCCTGGATATGTAGATGGTGTTACCGGTCCAGAAATGATGGTTCAGTT